>DASQTN010000644.1:0-8766 GCA_035641895.1 Chryseolinea sp.
AGCTGCGAAGCGTACAGCGAACACCCGCGCAAAAAGAGGCGGATTTAGATTTACACGTCCTGACGATTTTGCAACGGAGGTGATACAGGCGTTGGTAAAATCGATACCAGGACTGGAAAATGAGATGGTCGATGACCTGATTGTTGGTAATGCAGTTCAGGAAGCGGAGCAAGGCATGCAAATGGGTAGAATGATAGCGCTCACCGCCTTGGGTATAGAAAACGCAGGGATGGTAATCAACCGTTACTGCGGATCAGGGGTAGAAGCTATTCACCTGGCATCTGCTAAGATTCAGGCCGGCATGGCAGACTGCATTATTGCCGGAGGCACTGAGTCAATGTCTCTTGTACCCGTCATGGGATGGAAGACGGCATTGAATTATAAAATTGCTAAAGAAAATCCTGCATACTATACAAGCATGGGTCTGACCGCAGAGGCGGTGGCAAAACAGTATAAAATCTCTCGTGAGGATCAGGATAAGTTTGCGTATGAATCACATATGAAAGCTCTCAAAGCGCAACAGGAGGGAAAATTTAAGGAAGAAATTCATCCTATAAACTTACAGGAGGTCTATGTTGATGAAAGTGGCAAAAAGAAAACGAGAGACTTTGTTGTCGACACGGACGAAGGCCCTAGACCTGACACTAACCTGGATGCACTTTCAAAACTTAAACCGGTTTTCGCGCAGGGAGGATCTGTAACTGCAGGTAACTCCTCACCAACAACCGATGGGGCAGCATTCGCTATAGTTATGTCTGAAAAATTAGTAAAGCAACTCAATGTAAAACCAATAGCAAGAATGCTTAGCTATGCCGTTGCAGGAGTCGATCCAAAAATTATGGGTATAGGCCCGGTGGCAGCAGTGCCCAAAGCGCTGCAACGTGCCGGGATGAAATTAGATGACATGGACCGGATTGAGCTTAACGAAGCTTTTGCAGCTCAGTCTCTAGCTGTAGTACGCGAATTAAATATTGACCCTTCGAAATTAAATGTCAATGGCGGTGCGATTGCTATTGGGCATCCGCTCGGAAGTTCAGGTGCCCGGCTTTCTTTAACGTTGTTCAATGAGTTGAGGAGAAGCGGAAAAAAATACGGGATGGTCACGGCATGCGTGGGTGGCGGGCAAGGAGTGGCTGGCATTTATGAGCTACTGAATTAAATTATTAATGTGATGACGCAATACCTGTTACTTGTCACGATGAATGTAAAATTATGAGCAAAACTGTAGCAACTCAGAAGGCGATTCGAGGGGGAGAGTTTTTGATCCGGGAAACGCTTGCGAGCGACATTTTTATTCCGGAAGAATTCAATGACGAACAAAAAATGATTCGGCAGCAATGCAAAGACTTTCTTGATAAGGAAGTTTTTAACCGGTTGGATGAAATAGATTCCATGAAGGATCCGAAACTCATGCCTGCTTTACTAGATAAGGCTGGTGAACTCGGATTGTTAGGCACATCTGTTCCTGCTGAATATGGTGGATTTGGAATGGACTTCAATACCACCATGCTTGTTGCAGAAGTGATTGGCGGCGGGCATTCGTTAGCTGTTGCTTTGTCTGCGCATACCGGTATCGGTACACTCCCAATTGTGTACTATGGTAGCGAAGAACAAAAGAAAAAATACCTGCCGAAACTTGCCACCGGCGAGTGGAAGGCTGCGTACTGTCTTACCGAACCGGATTCTGGCTCCGACGCAAATTCTGGCAAGACGAAAGCGACACCCACACCCGATGGCAAAAATTATGTCATTAACGGACAGAAGATGTGGATTACAAATGGCGGTTTTGCCGACATCTACATTGTCTTTGCAAAAATTGAAAACGATAAAAATCTGAGCGCCTTTATCGTCGAAAAAACTTTTGGTGGAATCACCATGAACGAAGAAGAGCACAAGATGGGAATAAAGGGCTCTTCTACCAGGCAGATTTTTTTTAATGATTGCAAAGTGCCCGCAGAGAATCTCTTGTCTGAGCGTGAAAACGGTTTTAAGATAGCAGTTAATATTTTGAATGTTGGCCGGATTAAATTAGGAGTGGCCGCCATAGGCGGTTGCAAAAAAACGATTTCCCTTGCTACCAACTATGCCAAAGAGCGGAAACAATTTGGAACTTCGATTTCAAATTTTGGAGCCATCAAGCATAAACTTGCTGAAATGGTTACGAAAGTTTTTGCTTCAGAGTCTGCTTGCTATCGTGCCGGGCAAAATATCGATGATGCTTATAATGCGTTAGTAACCGCCGGAACCGAACCGGCGAAAGCGAAACTGAAATCGCTGGAGGAATTTGCAATTGAATGTGCCATTCTAAAAGTTCACGGATCTGAAGTATTGGACTTTGTAGTCGATGAAGGGGTTCAAATATATGGAGGCATGGGCTACTCTGCCGATGGTCCCATGGACCGAGCCTACCGAGATGCTCGTATTAATCGAATTTTTGAGGGCACTAATGAAATCAATCGCATGCTCACCATAGATATGTTGGTAAAGAGAGCGATGAAAGGCAGTATCGATTTAATGAATCCGGCGATGGCGGTTCAAAAGGAGCTTCTTGCAATCCCCGATTTCGGAGCGCCCGGAGACGAAGGATTATTTGCCAAGGAAAAGCGTGTCCTGTCAAACTTGAAAAAAGCAGGCCTCATGGTGGCAGGTGCGGCGGTACAAAAGTACATGATGAAACTTTCTGAGGAACAAGAGGTACTCATGAATCTGGCCGATATTCTTATAGAATGCTACGTCGCGGAATCTACAATTCTGCGTGTTGAAAAATTAATTGCACTTCAAGGCGAACAGGCTGCGGGGATACAAAAGGAAATGGCCCTCATCTACTTGCACCATGCGGTCGACAAAGCCGCCACATCGGCCAAACAAGCTATCGTGGCATTTGCCGAGGGCGACGAATTAAGATTGATGCTATTAGGGCTTAAGAGATTTACGAAGATTGACCCCTATAATTTAAAAGAAGCAAGACGAAAAGTCGCTCAATATGTTATTGAAAAAGGAGAGTATCCTTTCTAAAGACGTTTATTAACCTAGACTGAGAAGGTCGGTTCTATTGTTAGGGCTGGCCTTTTTTATTGTACGAAACGCAACAAACTAACTGTTCATTATTCAACAGCAACGGAGGCGGGATCTCTGTTTTTTCGTCAAAATAAAGGGTTTCTACTGCCCGCATGGTTTTTGGTATGGCTTAAAAAAAAGTTTTATGCAATCCAAAAGCTCTACCTCAACACTGCTGATCGTCCTTATTGTAATCTTTACCTTTCCAATTTGGATCGGTCTTGCAGGTGGCATGTTCGGAATAATTGCCGGCGTGTTTGGCGTTGTAATAGGTATTATAGGGGCGGTTTTTGGAGCCGTCTTTGGAGCTATTGGCGGAATCTTCGGTTGGTTTTTCGACTGGGACTGGCCCTTCAATGGATTTTTCCATTGGAATATTCTTCCGATTCTTGTCCTCGTCCTTATCGTGGTGCTTGTTAGCAGGTCACGACGCATCTAATCAAGAAATCGGATGCTTATTATATAGATTGTTATTCAAGAAATATTTTGAATACGTTGGATACTTTTTAACCTCGCGGAGCTCTGGCTTAGCCTTATTAAGAAACACAACTTTATATTGAAACTCGTAACCCTTCTCCACCCGGACATCTTTTTTTACGACGTACCATTTCTTGTTCCATGGATTCAGCACCTTAACCTCTAAATGGAAAAGGCCTGGTGTACTCCTCACTCTTAAAAAATGCCCGGGTTGCTTGTTATAAAGTTTTCCATTCACATAGACATGCATAGTTGCCCCTTTTTCCACTTGCACTGCGATACCAGAATCATACGCAAACAGACTTGAGCTAATCATTAGCAAAGCCACCGCCCCAAACATTTTCATAACAAGATTGTTTTATCCTGTTTAATGCAACCACCGTGCCATCATTCGATTGAAATCTTGTCTTTTTTAAGAAAAAACTTCTTATCATGTAACTTAGGCATTTGACTAAATTATGGCGTGGGTATATCTGATTTGTGCAGGGCTTTTTGAAGTGGCTTTCACAACCTGCTTAAAACTTTCAAACAACTTTACGCACCGCTGGTGGACTACTGGCTTTTTTGTGAGTATCTCATTGAGTTTTTTCCTGCTAAATAAGGCGATTCAAACAATACCCCTTGGAACAGGCTACGCTGTTTGGACAGGAATAGGCGCCGTCGGGACGGCTATTATCGGTATATTCATTTTTCAGGAGCCAGCGTTTTTTTGGAGAGTGTTTTTTATCACTCTGCTGATAGCCTCGATAATAGGCTTAAAATTCGTTTCGAACTAAACGATTACAGTATCAGGAATTTTTCCATTTGATGCCGCAGCCGATCGCTTTCGTGCTTGGACTCGATACGGATTGTCCTGCTAATAAAGCATCTACCGCTTCCTCAACGTATTTCTTTGTTACGCTTGATGCGTCGCGGCTGTTGTTGTCAATAGTTCCAATGTAAGCGACCTTAAATGCGCCTCCCGTCTTTTGCAATACAAATACGTGAGGTGTGTTAGTAGCTCCAAAGGAGCGTGCTACCGTTTGACTCTCATCAATAAGATATGGAAAATCATATTTCTTGCGCTTTGCCTGAGATACCATCTCTTCATAGGAATCACCCGGCGAACTTTGGGCATCATTCGCATTTATGGCGATGACAGGAAATCCTTTACCCGCATATTTTTTATTAAGTCCGATGATCCGATCGTTGTAAGCTTTCGAGTATGGACAGGTGTTGCAATCAAAAATCACAATCGCCCCCTTCCCGGAAGTGTAATCAGAGAGCCCAACCATTTTCCCATCTACATTCTTTAATTTAAAGTCAGCTACTTCATCTCCGATTTCATACTTCATTGGCTTACCAGACATCAAAATCGCTGCTAAAATGATTGATCCTAAAAATGTAATCTTTTTCATAAGGCTTTTTAATAAACAATATCAAAACTACTTCAACGAGGCGATCAGTTCTTCAAGCTCGCCTTCCTTTAATTCTTTCTCCACGAACCTCCGTTGTCCAGTCTTCGGATTAAAGATAAGAGTTGCCGGTATAGCTCCGGTCCACCCCTTATCCACCTTGTCGATCCAAGAATTATAGTCGATTTCATCCAATAACAACACCTCGGACTGGATGTTCTTGTGAACCATAAATGAGTTGACCTTGGCAAGCTTGTCTGCATAGTCAAGGTTTATCAGCGTAATTTTAGCGTTTAGATTTTTTTGCGCATTTATCTTTTCCAGGAGCGGAAGCTCTTTTACACAAGGCGCACACCAGGTTGCCCAAAAATTTATGACCTGAATTTGCTCTGACGTGGTATTCAGTATTTTCTGAAGTGCGTCAAATTTGACTACCGTAGCCTTTTGGCCTAAAGCGAAATGCGATTGGAATGCTATAACCACAAAAATAAAATGTCGAAATTTTAATTGCATATCGCTTAAGAATTTAGAGAATCTTTAGGAAACGATTCGTTAACATTTATTTAAAAGCATTATAATTCAAGTACTTAGAAAATAAAGAATTTTAGTCAAAAAGAATTCCACAAAATTTCCCACTTATCCACATCGCGGAACGAGTATGAGTTAAGCAACTGTTTGTCAATTCGTTACAATGAATTTTTTCAATCGATTCTTGTGGACAACTTAAAAGTGACATCGGACCATTAAAAACAAATAGACTTTTTATAGATGATTTTAAAATAAATCTTCACTTTTTATTCTAAAAAAATATGATGCCAAACCTTAATCCTGTCTCCCAACTTTTCGGAATTTCTTTTCCGATTATTCAAGCCGGTATGGTATGGTGTAGCGGGTGGCGTTTGGCTTCTGCTGTTAGCCAGGCTGGCGGGCTGGGATTGATCGGGGCAGGATCAATGTATCCCGAAGTGCTGCGGGAGCACATACAGAAATGTAAACAGGTTTCCACAAAACCTTTTGGCGTCAACATTCCATTGCTGTACCCTGAAATTGAAAAACTGATGGCGGTAATTGAAGAGGAAAAAGTGCGTATTGTGTTTACTTCTGCGGGTAATCCAGAATTGTGGACTGGGTTTTTAAAAGCTAGGGATGTCATAGTAGTACACGTGGCATCCAGCGTCAAGTTTGCAAAAAAAGCGCAACAAGCCGGTGTAGATGCTGTGGTCGCAGAAGGCTTTGAAGCTGGAGGTCACAACGGACGCGAAGAAACCACCACTTTCGTGCTGCTCCCAATGGTGCGTGAATCTGTCTCCATTCCTGTGATCGCAGCAGGCGGAATTGCCAGCGGAAGAGCTCTCCTCGCGGCAGAAGTCTTAGGAGCCGACGGATTTCAAATCGGCAGCCGCTTTGCCGTAAGTGAAGAATCTTCAGCACATGGGAACTTCAAACGGTGCGTTACCGAGCTTAAAGAGGGCGATACAATTTTGACACTAAAACAACTCACTCCGGTGCGAATGGTCAAAAACAAATTTTTCCAGACTATTTTGGAGGCAGAATTGCGAGGCGCTTCAAAGAGTGAGCTGCAACAATTGCTAGGAAAGGGTCGCGCGCGATCGGGAATATTTGAAGGCAATATCGACGACGGCGAATTGGAAATTGGTCAAGTCTCCTCCACGATAAAAAAAATTCAACCTGCTTCAGAAATTATGCTGGAGATGTGGCGTGAATATCAGGCGTTGAAAAAAAATTTGTGTCATGAAATTCGTAAAGATTAAAGAGACCTGCCTCTATGTTCATGATCTTGAAAGAACCAAACAGTTTTATCACGACTTGCTTGGACTTCCGATCATTCATTACGATGCCGGTAAACATATCTTTTTTAGGCTTGGAACTTCGGTACTGTTGTGTTTCAATCCCGAAGACTCAAAGACAAAAGTCAGCCCACCCGCACACTTTGGTGGAGGCAAGCAACACGTTGCATTTGAAGTTGCTCAAGAGAATTATGTCAGTGCGAAAGCGGAGATTATTTCAAAAGGCATAACGATCATTGACGAAGTAACATGGAAAAGCGGCAAAGAATCCTTTTACTTCGAAGATCCTGAACGAAATGTCCTTGAGATAGTACCCGATCAGGGAATTTGGGATTAAACCTGAAGGTTCGCACTAAGCTTTGTACCCCTGGAATCAGGGACGGCAGTGGTGCCGGATTCTTCTTTAGCTATGGGACGGTATGAATTATCATACCATTCTTCATAGTCTTTATATTGGATGCATCGCGGCATCAATTTTCCATCCACCAAGATTTTGATCAAAAGATCCGGACTTACGGTTTGCAACAAGCTTGTCTTCTGCTCACTGGGTAGAGTAGAGATTTCAACGAATTCAATTCCTTTGTAGATTGTCGAATTAACTTTCATAGTTCTTTAGGTGAAGACTAATTCTTAAACATGGTTTGCGTGCTATGGTTTAATTCGTGGGCGAATTTAATGAGAAATATTTTTGACTAACGTTGAAGTGTCGAATTAATTTTAACTTTTTGGGTATTGCAAGTTCTAAATGGCAGGATTCTTCACTACATCGATTGAATTTTTAAAAGGAGTTGGGCCACAGCGGGCTGCTTTACTTAATAAGGAGCTAACCATTTTTACATTTGGCGATTTAATACAGCATTACCCCTTCCGTTACGAAGATCGTACTAAATTTTACCCAATCGGTACGATACACGATGAAATGCCGTTTGTCCAGGTCAAGGGTGTCATCAAAAAGAAAGAGCTGATTGGGATCGGATTTAAGAAACGACTCGTGGCGCAGATGACCGATTCGACAGGTGAGGTTGAGCTTGTTTGGTTTCAGGGAATTAACTGGATTAATGACAAAGTAAAACCCGGGGCAGAATACATTGCATTTGGGAAACCTACTCGATTTGGCAACAAATTCAATATCGCGCATCCGGAACTAGATGTCGCTGGATCAATAAATATTACAGAGGGTTTTTTGCAACCGATTTATTCCACCACAGAAAAACTAAAACAGAAAAATTTCGACAGCAAGGCATTATCAAAGCTTGTTCGTGAGCTGCTCAACATTTCCCTAAGTAAGATTCGTGAGACATTGCCGAAATCAATTATCCAATCCGAAAATCTTCTTTCAAAAAAGGAAGCGCTGTCTAATATACATGTACCTACAACGTTCGAGCTGCTCGCCAGAGCGCAACATCGATTAAAATTTGAAGAGCTATTTTACATTCAGCTCCGCTTGCTGAAAATGAAGTTAATCAGGCAGGCCAAATTTAAAGGTCAGTTATTTCAAAATACCGCACTGCTAAACAAGTTTTACAAGGATCATTTACCTTTTTCACTCACGGATGCGCAAAAGAAAGTCATCAAAGAAATTTATGCTGATTTAAAATCCGGGAAGCAAATGAATCGCCTTTTACAAGGTGACGTTGGAAGCGGCAAAACGATTGTAAGTTTTATCTGTATGCTGATTGTCTTAAGCGACTCGGCTCAATGTACATTAATGGCGCCGACGGAGATTCTGGCTCAGCAGCATTTTAAAAATCTGAAGGAGTATGCCGACCGGATGCAAATTTCAATTGCACTGCTCACGGGCTCGACAAAAAAAACCGAGAGGGTTCGAATACACGAAAAGTTGCAAAATGGTGACTTGCATATTCTTATCGGAACACATGCGTTATTGGAGGAAGAAGTCAAGTTTAACAACTTAGGCCTTTCAATTATTGATGAGCAGCACCGATTTGGAGTAGCGCAACGGTCGAAACTTTGGCAAAAGAACAAAGATGTATATCCCCACATATTGGTCATGACGGCTACCCCAATTC
>DASQTN010000645.1:0-5538 GCA_035641895.1 Chryseolinea sp.
ATGTTGCCATAGGATGGCCGGTTCATAATGGATGAGGATTTGATCAGCCGACTCCTCTAAAGAGAATTTCATCATGGTCGAGTACAACTGATTGTATTTGATTAGCATATTAATAGCCTCGTAAAGAGTTCCACTACTCTGCATGAGATAGCCAATCATGCCCAGAATCGCGGGACTCAATTCTTCTCCAAGGTGAAGACCCAGCAAAGGGTCGTTCGTGTGAGCGATCGCTACGTTCCATACTTCCGCGGCGGGTTTGAAGGGCACTGGTTTGGAATCATTCAGCTCCTGTGGATCGAGACCAAGCTCTTCACAAATCTTTCTGAAATCAGCACCACGGGCAGCGGCCCCATAAATAATGTCCCGCAGAATGGGCATCTGTGCTTGCATGTCGTGAATTATCTTGTTTCTGTCGCAAAGTAACGAATACAATGAATAGTGAGACTCGTTTCTTGTGCCAAACCAATAGACAAATGATACCCTATTCTGAAAACGACAAAAAAATTATTGCATTCATTTCCATTGCTTCAGGTTTGCTGGCGCTCGCGTGTTTACTCGTAGGGTTGGAGGCAACTCAATATGATGCGGAAGCTTTCGCTAATCCCGTCAAGCTTCTGGACATGCACGGTGTTAATACAACTCACTTACGATGGTTTATGCTTTTGGATCTTTTCGGCTATTACCTCCTGCTGCTGCCAATAATATTTTTTGTCCATCAAAAACTAAAAAGTAAAACCGCTTGGGCTTCTTTATTTACATCGCTGGGGTTTGGTTACGTATTTATTGGCGCTATTGGTGCCGCTGTCCTGGCTGTGTTATGGCCCGCCCTCCTTGAAAGATATGGTATGGCTACAGCGGCAATGCAGGACGTTTACAAAGCCGAATTTTTATTCTCAAACGATTTTGTTGTAAAGGGACTCTGGAACTATTTAGAAGTACTCCTCGGCGGACTATGGTGGCTGAGCGTTAGTTATTTTGTAATAGAGCAGCGCGGTTTAAAAATCATAACATTTGTTTTGGGCGTTGCATGTCTGGTTGATGCTTTTGGAGAATTTATTCAATTAAGTGTTATGGCAGAAATCGGTTTGAATATTTATCTGATCCTTGGCATTGTGTGGCCTATTTGGATTGGGATAACAGTATTGAAAAATAAATTATAATGTACATTCTATGAAGCTTGCACTCACGGCTGTGTTCCTGGTTCGTAGTTACGCCTACCCGACTCAGAGTCATCACGTTTCCGAGACTCTGATTTTTTCTTGACAATACGTTTTAAAACTTTTATCGAAGTTTAGAAAACAGCGACGTCCAGGAATCTGTCTCGGTGATCAAAGAAATAACATTCACAATTTAAGTTATTTCTTTTTCAACATCGGAAACATTCTTTTCAAATCCTCTTCTGTTGGCCTGGAGCCATATTCACAAATTTCGAAAGCTTCTGCATGTTGAACCTGGGCAGCGTATTCTTTGCCATACCATTTCTCTAAAGCGGTACGTACTTCGGATGTGATTCTGACGGTGCGATCTTTTGCCAGCCAGGCTTCACGTTGTGACACCTCCTTGGGAACCTGGTCGAGGTATCCTCCAATCCAGGGCAACCATTCGTACACTTGAGATTCGTGCGCGTCCAGTGCGTGTATTTTTTGGGCAAAAACTGCTGAGATATCGATGGCGACGTCCGGTCTGAATGCATTAGGTCTTTGAAAAAAATCCTGAAAATATAAGAATACAGGATTCTTCTTTAAGGGCGGTGTATCTGCCGCCACATTTGGAACAGCTACCATATACGCAGCATCTTGCACAAGTACACCCGTGTATCGGTGGTCTGGATGATAATCATTAGGACGTGGTGCGATAACGATATCTGCATTCCACTCACGTATCTTTCGAATAATTTGTAGTCGAACCTCAAGGGATGGAAGTAGTTCTCCATCGTGATTGTCCAATACTTCGTACTCTACACCATAACGTTTGCCGGCTTCTTTAGCTTCCGCCATTCGCCTTTTTGCCAGCATTCCGCCTCCCATCGACTGGTGACCTGCATCGCCATTTGTGACGGAGACAAATTTAACGGCGTAACCCAATTTCGAAAATAAAATAGCCGTGCCACCGCCATCCTGATCACAATCATCCGGGTGTGCCCCGATCATAATTATTCTCAACGGAGGGGTTTGCGCCATTGAGATATTGGCGATTAGAATCACTACAAGGATTGATATAAAGGTTTTCATGATAGAGGTTATTGGAAGAATTGAAAATACAAATTTCTCAGGGAATTGATAAAGGTGTGGCAAGCGGCAGCAGGGCGTTGTGCGTGTGTGATATCTGTCCAAATTGTGGAATTTCGGCACAAGGAAATATGGCTCTTTCCATAAGTTTTTAACTGGAGTTTTTCATTTTCCAATGTTTCAATCTTTTAATGTAAAATATCAATCGTTTGAGATGCAAAATATGCCCCTTTGCCTATACTATTTCATGAATTCTATAATTATTTAAATAGAAGAGCGTTAATTTGTGGCCGATTTCTTGGTTAGTACAATAAAAATCGAAAACGCATGAAGCAAGTGATCTTGTTTGTAGGAATTATTCTTTTGTCATCAACACTCCTGGCACAGGATGCAAATCTTGTGCAGTATGATCCGTTGTTCTGGAAGGATGAATTAAAATTGGACCAGGATCAATGTCAGAAAATTAAGGAAATAAACAGCGAATACTATCAGAGCCTTTTTGCAGCTTATGAGATGGAAAAGGGTGACCGTAATGCCTTAAGAAAGTCAGCCAATAGAAGTTTAGTCCAACGAAACCAGGAGATCTGGGAAACATTTCATCCAAAGCAGCGAAAACGCTGGAAAAGGATCTGGCATGCCAGCACTGCCCAAGTGCCAACGAATGAATCGTGAGGATTGTAGATTTTAGATTGACATTTTAGATTGGTCAACGCAAGAAAACTCCTGCACATCGCCGTGCGGACGCTTTGTGCAAAATTTGCGTCTTGGAGACTTTCTGGCATTCTGTTTTTTGATTGGCATATTTGCGACCAATCTACAATTTGAATTAATATTTGCGGCATTAGCGAATTTAGTTTTGCGGCTTTGCGTGAAATGGTTTTTCATATCAGCAAGCGTGGTGACTAAGGCTATGATTTTAGATGGGTAACGCCTTCGGCATTGACCTTGTTTGAAATGCATTCACGCAAACGGCGCAAAGATAGGTTCGCAAAGGCCGCTCGACGGGTTTGTTCCTTTGCAAAATGTGATCTTTGTGAACCTTTGAGTCATTGTGTCTTTGTGGCAATTGATGATCCGAATCCGTCAGTATCTCTTTCTTAACGTCGGTGCTGCCGTAGCCGAAATCGCCAACACAGATGTCCAGCGGATACCTTCAAGTAAGGCATTTTCATTTCAAAAAAACGGCAAGGAAATTGGTATCCTTTCCAGGAATCTTCTAACACAATGCGACAAATAGTTTTTTTACTTCTGCTTTTCGGGGTTTTTGAAACCGCGAAAGGTCAAATCAATCTGAACAAACTGAAAAAGGCATTGGAGGGGGAATCTGTTTCTACCGAACAGGTTGCACAAGGATTGAAAGAAGCTCTTACCAATGGTGTTTCGAAAGGATCGGATCTAGTTTCTCAGGTTGATGGATATTTCAAAAATCCCGAAATAAAGATTCCTTTTCCTCCGGAAGTGAAACAGGTGGAGACAAGCCTTCGTCAGATTGGATTAGGAAGTGAAGTGGATCGATTTATCTTAACCTTGAACCGCGGGGCAGAAGATGCAGCGAAGGAAGCAAAACCGATCTTTATCGAAGCAGTAAGGCAAATGACTATTCAGGATGCCTGGGCAATATTGAAAGGTGAAAACGATGCGGCAACACAATATCTAAAAAAGACGACATCAACAAGTCTGAAGGAGAAGTTCAAGCCGATAATTCAGCAGTCTTTAAATAAGGTGAATGCCACGAAATATTATGGAGACCTTGTGGGTAGTTATAATAAGATTCCATTTGTTCAAAAAGTAAATCCTGATTTAGATGAATATGCCACCGATAAAGCCATCGAAGGTTTGTTTGTGATGATCGCTAAGGAGGAAAAAAACATTCGCGAAAATCCGTTGGCGCGTACCAGCGAGCTGCTTAAAAAAGTTTTTGGATCTCAGTAACAATTTCGAATTGTCGGCATCTGCGTGACTATTTGCAATGCTGCAATGATTTTGTCTTTATTTCAGCGTGATAGAAAGCACGGTGCCAACCGTTGTGATAATTATACAGCGTCTTGATTATGTAATCTGACAAGCTTGATCAGCCTTGTATTCGACATGGATTTCGACAAACCTAAAATATTATTTGGTTTAGTCGAAGCCGAAGCCTTTTCAACGCTCGGGTTATGTGATATTCAACAGCCTTACCGGATAGATGTAATTGTCCCGCAATTTCGTCATTGGAATAACGATCGAATCTACTCAAGCGAAAAATTCTTTTAGTGGTATCAGGAAGGCTTTCGATTTCGTGATTAATTCTTTCGAGCGTTTCTGCGTATTCTATTTCCTCCTCAGTTGAATCAACCTCTTCCTTGAATTGGTGGCTTATTTGTTTTTGCAATTTTTCCTGAGAAGCAATTTTATCAAATTGATCGTAGATTTTGTTTTTCACCGAACGATAGAGGTATGCTTCGATGTCGCGGATTTCACCAATAGAATCACGTTTCATCCAAACATTCACGAAAACATCCTGAATGATCTCTTGCGCAGTTGCCTTATCCCGAAAATAGTTATAGGCCACACAATACAATTTACTCCAGAGTGAATTATATATCCGCTCGAAGTCTTTTTCGGTCATACCCAGTCTTTAAATAGTTTTAGGAACCTTGAAATTAGGAAAAGAAAATTTTAAAAAAAAGTTTGCAATCGATTTAGGGATCAAAGGGCCCACATCCTTCTTACATTAAATACACCTGCTATGCCAGCTATGAATAAACGTGAACTAGCGCAACTGATCCAAAACTTTCGAGCGGGTAAAGCTACCGAAGAGGAGAAGCGGCGACTCGAAGCATATTGGGATAGTGCGTTGTCGGACACAAGTGCTCTCGATCACATGTTGCCAGGAGAACAAGAGATGCTGAAATCTGAAATGTTTAATTCAATAAAAGAACAACTGCAGCCTACTAAACCTAAAACGGTTTCTTTTTACAGACCATTACTTAGAGTCGCCGCAGCAATACTCCTATTAGTCGCAGTTTCTTCAGTACTATATTTCAAATTGCCCGTTGTTGCCGAGCACGCTCAGGTTGAGACATTAAGTGCGGAGGTTGAAACAAAGTATGGTGAACGTCGCACCATTGTGCTCCCTGACGAATCAACAGTTGTTTTGAACGGAAATTCAAAACTTAAATATTCAAAAAATTGGTCTGCAGAACAGGTTCGCGAAGTTTGGATCGATGGCGAAGGTTTTTTTGCAGTGCAGCACACGAAAAGCCATCAAAAGTTTGTTGTGCATACGGGTGAAGGATTAAGTGTGGAAGTGCTTGGAACCAAATTCAAT
>DASQTN010000646.1:0-2700 GCA_035641895.1 Chryseolinea sp.
ATTCTAAGTGCGTAATTAAACAACGTTAACGCAGAGCCAATGCTGCCAAATCTTCTTAGGAGTTGCGCTTTTAACCTGTTGGCTTAAGGCATTTTCAAGCTGTCGTCACCTGCATTGGCAAATTTTCAAAGCTTCATTGGCGAATTTGAATGACGTTTCATTATCCACATCACCATATCGCCGCCCCAATTCTAATAGCACCTCAAAACTCTCTGCGTCGGTCAGCTTCGAATAAAGTAATCGATTTTTTAACGAATCGATCGTATTGTTTTGTGATATGGCTAGATCGGAGGTTAAAAGAAGAAGTAAGAAGTAGGCAATTTTTTTATACATAACATTAGTAATTTTCAGTTTTGCTTTTTCCGCGACTGCGAAAACTTTATCTTTTCATTTAATAAATTAACGATATTATGCATCCCCCCAATGGCAATAATTCTCACATCGAAAAAAAAAATCGAAATTGAAATTTCGCGTCGTGCAACCGAAATATGTGATCAGATCATCCTTGAAATGGGAGCAGAATTGCATGACGATTTAATTCAAAAGCTTTCGATCTTCAGACTTTACATTGATCGGTTAGAACGGTCGGCCCATAATCAAACTGAAACTGAATCATTGCTCATTAATATGCAAGCGGATTTTGAGGGCGTTATTCAGTCAGTACGTCGGATCTCACGAAAATTGCTCCCAGAGTTTGTCAATAATGATTCGCTCAATAACAGCGTTGAGCTTCTTTGCAAATCGTTGGAGCGGCCGGGCTTCGGAAATGTATATTTCGAATCAGCCGGGACCGAGGAGAAGATTTCACATAATAGCTTGTCCTACCTTTATCGCATCGTTCAAGAACTTATTCACAACGCGTTCAAGCATTCTTCGGCTTGGCATATTTGGGTTCGTCTCCATTGGCAACAGAAAAATTTACTGATTGAAGTTGAAGACGACGGAAGTGGCTTCAATAAAATTTCGGAATTTATAGGCCGACTTCGAAAAAAAACCAACACACTCAGGTTAAGGTCCCAGGTAATCGGAGCGGTAATAACGTATCATCATGGTAAAAAAGGTTTGCTGGCGAAGGTTGAGTACCCTTTACCTTAGTTTCACGCAAAGGCCGCAAACGGAATTCGCAAAAGGCGCAAATTATTTCAATTGATTTCATTGCGCAACAATTTTTTATAAAATTCCATTTCGGTACGCATAAGCAATCAGGCCTGCCGTATTGTGTAGCCCCATTTTCTTAATCAGCCTAATGCGATAGGTTTCCGTTGTGGAGTCTGTCATTTTTAATATAGAGGCGATTTCTTTTGTGGTCAGACCACTCGCGATAGCTTTTAGGAGATCTCTTTCAGGCAACGTCAGCACCACCGGAGGTACGTGGTCCCACCGATGGGCATTAGTCTGAATAATATTCAAAATTTTGGGAGAAAAATAACTGCCTTTTTCGATGATCCCTCTAATTGTTTTTAAGATTTCATTGTAACCATCGAGTTTATAGACTATGCCATGTACACCGCTTTGCAATAAATTCATGAGTAGTTCAGTACCCTCGAGACCGGTGAGCACAATCACCTTAGGATACAAGGCCTCTTTTTTCAACGCCGCCAGCAAGTCGATTCCATTTGTATCTGGTAAACGAAAGTCCATGAGTACGAGGTCAAAGCCTTTCTTTATTTTCTCAGAAAACTCCTTTCCATTCGCGGCCTCATGGATTTCTTTTACGAAGGTTTCTTTCTGCAACAGGGATCGGAGGCCTTCACGAATAAGGGCTTCATCTTCGATGAGTAAAATTTTCAATTTGGTTGGTAGTGCATTATCCATATACTATTTAATTAGTCGTCTCGTCGACTAAAAGTAGATACTAATCTGGAAAACCAAGTAAAATGCCTGTTCGGTTTTCCTGACAAAGTCATTGAGCATATTGCGTAAGGCTAATTGTCCATGTAGCTTTCTTAAAAAACAATTCTATGGCAGATGAATTAAGAAATCTAAAAAGGGCTTTACGCCGTTTGAGACGGATCAATTTAGTGCTGATGATTTACATTCTTGTCATCTGTTTAGGCATACTCGTATATGCCACAAACTAATATAAAACCATGAAGTCGAAGCCAACTATTTGTTAAGTGTTGTTCTAGTCAATTGCAAGATGTTAAACAGCTTTTCTTTTGTGTGCAATCCCCCAGAAAGTGTTCTTGCAATTGGCTGGATTTTCTAACAAGGTCTGTCATGGTAGAGCAAACTTTATTTTGACGGACTACCAATTTTATATGAATAAATCATCTTATTCAGAACTGCGGAAAGGCCGTTTGAGGTATTGTCTAATTGTTTCCAATATTCTGTTGCCAAGGGGTGATCAATTTCCTTCGAGCCAATCGAACATAAACCTTTAATAGTAGCGATTGAACTTTGAATATCGGATGAAGCTTTAGAAATGAGAACATCACGTTCCTGCCATGCGCGCTGCAAGGCGTCGCGATTCATCTCAAGTTCTTTCGTTCGCTCCATTACCTGTTCATCCAAAAGTTTGTTTCGCAGCCGTTTTTCCCTGTTGTTTTTAGCTAACATAAGACTTATACCAATAACAAGACAAGCAATTGCGCCGACCGACGCATTCACTATTTTTTGGCGGTACATCACCTCTTCGTTCAATGCAAGAATTTTGTTTTGAGACTCAATTCGACCGCGGTTTTCTCTTTCCTGATATTC
>DASQTN010000647.1:0-3417 GCA_035641895.1 Chryseolinea sp.
CGTTGCAGATTTATATAATGGGGGAGATCGATTTATTTTTTTTATAAAATTAAAAAAAACCGCGGCTTTCTAGGGCCACTTTTGACGGGAGATTGTTATGCAATAATGTACCACTAATACAGGCATGTATTTCCGAACGAGCCAACTGCACACTATTACGCCGTTAATAAAAAACCTTCAGAGATTGACGAGCTGGGAAAGCTTGTGCAATGGCTGTCACCTAAGAACCATAACAAAACGATCCCAATAAATCCATTAACCTAAACTTACATCCTATGCGCTACACTCAAATGAAAACGTAAGATCAGCGAAGGCTTATGCCCAGGGCAAAACTACCTGAAGATCAAGTAAACCGGCAGCGCCGGGTTTATATCAAACATCTTTTTCAATCAAAACAAATACGCTATGAACTATTCTTTATCAGCTAGAGGTCTGCTTTGCTGTAGGCTATGTCGTTCGACATCGCGAGGCAGACCTGCTTTCTTGTATCGCTTTATGTTAGCCTTAATTCCGGCGATGTTTTTTCACACCGTGTTAATCGCTAGCGACAAAAACGAAATGTATCTACATGCTGGCAAAACGTGGGAAAAATCCATCGCTGTATCGGCAAAAATTCTTTTCCAACAAAACACCATTACCGGTACCGTTACATCGGCTGACGACCAGACTCCTTTACCCGGCGTGAGCGTTGTTTTAAAGGGCACACAGGAAGGTTCGGTAACGGATGCGCAGGGTAAATACTCCATCACCGCCCCGAACGCTTCCTCCGTTCTGGTCTTTTCTTTTATAGGTTATGAAACGGTTGAAGTTGAAGTAGGTGGAAGGAATGTCATTGATCTTTCGCTGGGCCAGGACGTCACGCAACTAGAAGAAGTAGTTGTTACTTCTTTTGGCATTGAACAGGAAAAACGATCGCTTGGATTTTCTGCCCAGGCTGTATCAGGGGAAAATCTAATGCAAATGCGACAGCCGAATGTAGTATCTGCATTACAAGGTCAGGTTGCTGGTGTGCAAATTACCAACTCAGGAGGTGCGCCCGGCATGAGTTCCCGCATCATTGTTCGAGGAATTACCTCACTAGATCCCAAAGCTAGTAACCAACCACTATTTGTCGTGGACGGGATTCCAATCGACAACAGTACTTTTGAAGTAGGAAGTGGCGTCGCCCTTCCGAATACACCGCGCGGCCTCAGCAATCGTGCGCTCGATATCAACCCAAGTGATATTGAATCCGTGAATGTATTAAAAGGAGCAGCGGCTACCGCACTGTATGGTGTGAGGGCCGCCAATGGAGCAATTGTCATTACCACAAAAAAAGGCAAGGCAGGAAAAGTGCAGATCACCGTCAGCAGCTCCCTCGGTCTTGATAGGATTAACAAGTTCCCTTCTTTTCAGGATAAATACGGACAGGGCTCCAATAAGCTTTATAATCCCGACGACATTTTTCCAGCGTGGGGAGCACCGATCGACGTCGCTAACTTGATTGATCCTGACTACAAATACTATGATAACGTGGAAAATGCAATGCAGACAGGTACAACGTGGGACAATCATCTCAGCATTTCCGGCGGAAACGAATTTGCAACATTCTATGCATCGCTTTCCAATACTGATCAGGAAGGCGTAATTCCATTCAGTACCTGGAACAGAACTGTAGCAAAAGTGTCCGGTACGTTGAAATTCAACGAGAAGTTTTCCACGTCCGTATCGATGAACTATACAAACTCGGGTGGCAACCGTGTACCTCATGATCGCTTTATGGAGAACCTTATGTACTATCCTGTGACACGCGATGTGAGAAATTATGAGAACGAAAATGGATTGCAGAATTACGTCGGCCTCTCAGATAATCCGCTATACAGCGCAAAGTACTGGACTTATGAAGATGATGTGGATCGTATCATCGGGAACGTCTTCCTCAACTATAGACCTGCAGCGTGGGTGAGCCTGAATTATCGCCTGGGAACCGACTTTTACTCCGATTTCCGAGAAGAGATTGCGCCTGGGCCGCGTAGCGCTGCAGATGAATATCCTATTGACACGAACGGCGGTTACATCGAACACACGAGAATTACGAGTCGTATTTTGAATTCAAATTTTTATGTTGAATTCAATAAAAGCTTTTCTGACAAATTCAACGCAACGTTTCGGCTAGGTCAGGAATTGTTTGAAGAGGAGAGAAATTCCCTCGTTAACACGGGAAAGGAATTTGACATTCCTGAGTTTTACCAGTTCAGTAATACACGGCAACTGTCGACCATCCAAAATTTAAGAGAAAGGAGGCTGATTGGAGTGTATGGTGATCTATTGCTGAACTACGGCGATTTTTTATACCTGAATGTAACGGGTAGAAATGACTGGACTTCGACATTACCGTTGGGCAATAATTCATTTTTCTATCCATCTTACAACGTCAGTTTTGTCTTCAACGAGGTTTTGGATCTTCCACAGGCCATCACCTTTGGAAAAATCCGGGCTTCGTATGGTGAAGTTGGAAAAGACACCGAACCATATCTTACTTCAACGGTCTATGAAAAAGGTCTCGGGTTTCCAATCGATGGTATTCTTGCCTATAGCAGAGCCGACACCCGTGGAAATGAGAATCTGAAACCCGAACGGACAACGACTATCGACATCGGAACCGAGCTTAAGTTTTTCAATAATCGGTTTGGCGTCGAATTCACCTGGTATAAATCAAATAGCAGGGATCAGATCTTCCAGGTACCGATCTCCGAGACGACCGGATATGCATTGTTTGTTGAAAATGTTGGTGAGATTGAAAATAAGGGCATTGAATTAATTGTCAGCGCGTCGCCCCTTCGCACATCGAGCTTTCAATGGGACATTACTGCAAACTTTACCAGTAATAGAAATCGCGTTGTTGATATAGCCGAAGGGTTGGATGAATTTCCTTTAGAAGAACAATTCGGATATAGCGGCAGCACTGTAACGATGAAACTTAAGGAAGGTGACGCTTATGGAAACCTTTATGGGACGAGCTTTCAGCGCTATTATCCAGATGAAGCGCCCGATGACCTGAAATATCTTGACCATGACAGGGCATTACTCATTGGTGCCAATGGATTTCCAGTCAGAAATACAAGTCAGCTGGTGCTTGGCAATGCGCAACCAAGTTGGCTGGGAGGAATCCGGAATACATTTACCTATAAGGGATTCTCTTTGTCGTTCCTCGTTGACGCAAGATGGGGTGTCGACCAATATGATCAATTTCATAATTTCCTGTCTGCCTTTGGTAAACTAGACTATTCTGAAAACAGAAATGATGTGGTTACCTTCGGTGGGGTGCTTGCCGATGGGACACCCAATACGAAGGAAGTATTTCTGGGACAAGGGGTAGGACCTGATGGCGTGGATTATGGACAGGGCTTTTACAGAGTATATTTTAGAACCACTTCG
>DASQTN010000648.1:0-10128 GCA_035641895.1 Chryseolinea sp.
ATTGAATTTATTCACAGCGGATTTTTTTGGATCATTCCCCATACGAGTGGTTCCAACCTCATGGATGATTCGTCCCGGTGCCGCTAAGCCATACTCGTTTTCCTTCGTTCCATCATTACCATAAGTAATAACGCCGCCCACTTTTGTGATGATCTCCGCGAAGGTCTCTTTCATGTGCTTTGCCTGTTGTACCTCATAGTCGCTCCATGTATAATGGAATCTCAACACAGGTATTCCGTATTTGTCTACAGTATTTGGATCGATCTCGCAATAATTATCTTCTCTTGCAATTGCTTCCCCGCGCCCCGCCATACCAAAGGTTGCTCCATAGAAATAGCGATAGTCATCCTTCAGTGATGCTCCATATCCGCCGGCATCCTTTACCTTTCCGTCTCGGCCCGGATACTTTCCATTAGTCCCTTGCATACCAAAGCCGAAGCCATATCCCGGCATTCCCATGCCGCCATAATATTCGATATGATAGCCACGTGGGAAATTTAGTTTCTTATTGTCGAGCCACCACGGTGTGTATACATGCATTCCCCCGACGCCATCTTCGTTGTATCGTTTCCTTCCGATGAGCTTAGGAAGAATTCCTCCCATATCCGTACCGGTAGAGTCGTGTAAGTATTTCCCGACGACACCGCTTGCATTGGCCAGCCCGTTCGGATTTCTGGATGATTTTGAATTCAACAGTAGTCGCGCAGATTCACACGCGCTGGCTGCGAGGATTACCACCTTCGCGGTCACCGTATATTCCTGCATGTCGTCCTTGTTGACGAAAGAGATACCCGTTGCCTTACCCTCATTGTTGGTCAGGACTTCCCGCGCCATGGCGTTCGGGATAATATCTACATTCCCTGTTGCAATGGCAGGGTTCACCAGCACCGATGAGGAGGAAAAGTCCGCGTGAACTGTACATCCTCTGTTACATTGTGAGCAATAAAAACAAACGCCTCTCTCCTTATTAACAGGCTTCGTGAGAATCGATAGTCTGGATGGAATCACGGGTATATTCAAGGCTGTGCCTGCATCCTTTATAAAAAGTTCATGCAAACGCGGCTTTGGCGGTGGAAGAAAGATTCCATCCGGTTCGTTGTTCATATTTTCTTTGGATCCGAAGACGCCCACAAGCCGGTCTACCTTATCATAAAACGGAGCCACATCATCATAGCTGAGTGGCCAGTCATCACCGAGTCCGTCAATGCTTTTGTGTTTGAAATCGTTTGGCCCAAACCTTAAAGAGATTCTTCCCCAGTGATTCGTACGGCCACCAACCATGCGGGATCTAAACCAATCGAATCTGGTACCGGCTTTCCTGGTGTAGGGTTCACCTTCTAATTCCCACCCGCCATAGGCAGCATCAAAATCTCCAAAATTCCGGTAAGGCGTACTTGCTCCACGGCGTGGAGACTCCCAGGGCCATTTTAATTGTGTAACATTTTTTGCTGGATCGTACAATGGTCCGGCTTCCAGCAGTACAACTTTAATTCCTGCTTTCGCGAGCATATAGGCGGCCATTCCTCCACCGGCTCCGGACCCCACGATACAAACATCATAAGTCTTAGCAGTTTTTTTAATTTGAAATTCAGGCATAGTATAGTAAAAAAGTGAGGGGTTAAATGTAAACTTTTCTCGTCAACAAAATTCAGGAAACGATTGCAACGATCAATTAATTTCTTTGAGAACGATTGCAATTATTTCTCACCGGGAAACACGCAAGCACACTGCAAACAAAACTAACCTAATGTTTTGCGTGCTTCTTCTTGGGGACCGGATCGTAACCAAATGTACCCCAGGGATGACATCTTAATATCCTTTTAGTACCAAGCCAAATCCCTTTAAGCACACCCCATTCTAAAATAGCTTCTATGGCGTATTGGGAACATGTTGGCGTATGCCGGCAATTGGCTCCGATAAGGGGAGACAGCGTCAGTTGATACAAACGAATGGGCAGTATAAAAATTTTTCTGAGCACTGTTATTCAATAGAGTAACTCATTTCTCCGTCTTTGCCATCCATTAATTGAACGCCCATTGCTTTCAGGTCGTCGCGGATTTTATCGGATAGCTTATAGTTCTTGTCCTGTCGTGCCTTTTTTCGCAAATCAATCAGCACCTCAATAACATCATTCAGTAATTCGTGGTTGCTTTCTTCTTCTGCTTTAAGACCAAGTACATCTTCCATAAAATCGATGTAGGCGGTCTTAAAACGATCGAACGTTTGATAATCGATTTCACTGAGCTGTGTATTTCCCGATTTAAAGTCATAGATACGCGCGGACATCTCAAACAACACTGCCAACGTCTTGGCCGTGTTGAAATCATCGCCCATGTTTTTATAAAGTTCATCAATGAGTTTCAAAAAAGAATCATTGCCACTCGTATTAGTAATGGGACCTCCAGGATGCGTCAATTTTTTAATCAGCGACAGCGCGTTCGAAAGTTTTTTAAATCCTTTCTCTGCGGCGTTCAACGCTTCGTTTGAAAAGTCCAAGGTGCTGGAATAATGAGATTGAAGCATAAAAAAACGCACGGTCATTGGTCCATAACCTTTATCCAGCAACGCGTGGGATCCGTTAAATAATTCTCGGGGAAGGAAAGAATTTCCCAGGGATTTGCTCATTTTTTGTCCGTTCACCGTAAGCATATTGGAGTGAATCCAATAGTTCACAGGAGCCTTACCAGTAGCACCTACAGATTGCGCTATCTCACATTCGTGATGCGGGAATTTCAAATCAATTCCACCGCCATGAATGTCAAAAGTTTCACCCAAATATTTTGTACTCATTACTGTACACTCGATATGCCATCCGGGAAATCCGACGCTCCAGGGTGAAGGCCAGCGCATGATATGCGCGGGTGAGGCTTTTTTCCAAAGGGCAAAATCTACTTTATTCCTTTTCTCATCCTGGCTGTCCAGCTTCCGTCCACTTTCCATCAATTCCTCAACGACGCGACCAGAAAGGATTCCATAATTATGGTTTTCATTATACTTTAAGACGTCGAAGTACACGGAGCCATTGGAAACATAGGCCAAACCGCGATCAATTAGTTTTTTAGTAATTTCAATCTGCTCTACAATATGCCCAGTGGCGGAGGGTTCAATGCTAGGTGGCAAAAAGTTAAATTGCCGTAAGACGTGGTGGAAGTCATCGGTATAATGTTTTACGACTTCCATTGGTTCGAGCTTCTCCAGCCTTGCTTTTTTAGCAATCTTATCTTCACCATCATCGTTATCATTTTCAAGGTGGCCGACATCAGTGATATTTCTCACATACCGGACCTTATATCCCATATGCAGGAGGAAGCGGAAGATAACATCGAAAGTCAGGAAAGTGCGAACGTTTCCAAGGTGGACGTCACTGTATACAGTCGGGCCGCAGACATATATTCCAACGTGACCTGGATTGATAGGGGTGAACTGTTCTTTTTTCCCGCTCAGTGAATTGGTCGTGTAGATCGGGTATTTCTCGTAATGACTCATGTTCAAAAAGGCCCCAAATTAACATATTCTTGATTATTTTGAGAATTGAACTGCGTTGGTTGTGTTTTCGCGCACAAACACGACAAATAATTTACGCAAACGATTGCGGAGACGTTTGCTGAAATTTTTTTAAACATTTTAAACCTCTTGATGTTCGAAATACCTTACATTCGAATAGGTATGCTTACTAAAAGCCCAATTTTTTGGCAAGTTATACTCCTTATTTAACCAAATTAATTAACCCAAACTTATGACTATGAAAGAACTCTACAAGAGGTTGAGTTTATCATTAGCATTATTGCTAATGCTTTCATCAGCAGTACTAGCCCAGGAAAGAGTGGTGTCTGGTACTGTTAAAGATGAAAATGGAGACGGGATGCCAGGTGTGAACATCCTGGTGAAAGGGACTGCATCAGGAACGGCTTCTGATGCGGACGGAAAATTCAGTATCTCCGTTCCTGGAGACGATGCCGTTTTGGTGTTTACATTTATCGGTTATGGCACCAAAGAGGTGTCTGTTGGAAGCCGGACTTCCGTAGATGAAGTGTTGACTCCAGACCAAACTTCGTTGGATGAAGTTGTTGTAACAGGTTATGGTGTGGACAAACGCAGAGAACTTACTGGTTCTGTTTCTACCGTTAAAGCAAAAGATTTGACAGTAGCGCCTACTGGTAACGTTGAACAAATGTTACAAGGTCGCGTTCCTGGTGTTACCGTTATTTCTAACGGTCAGCCGGGTACTACCAGCCAGATCCGTGTACGCGGTTTTGGAGCTTTTGGTGGTAACAATCCGCTATACATCGTTGATGGCGTTCCTACCGACGACGTTTCATTCTTGAATCCTGATGACATTGAAACTACAACAGTATTGAAAGATGCTGCCGCTGCTTCAATCTATGGAGCACGTGCTGCTTCCGGTGTTATCGTGTATACAACAAGAAAAGGTAAGAAGGATCAGAAGCTGAACGTAACCTATGATGGTATGTTTGGATTTACCGATCCAGGAAGTGGACAAGACATGATGAACCCAACGGATTTCGCCGATTGGACCTGGATTGCTCAACGCAATACTGCCATGCAAAACGGCAAAGATCCCCTTACGCAAATCATTGACTTCAAACACCCACAATTTGGGATTGGAGCTACCCCTGTGATCCCTGATTATCTTTCTGTGGGTGGTACACCAGGTGTTAGCGGTAATGTTGATCTAGCGGCTGAAAGATTGAAATATAATGTCGATCCACGCAACGGATCGATTTATCAGGTAACTGCTGCTAATAAGGAAGGTACAGATTGGTACGACGAAGTTACACGCACAGCACCCATTTATAGACAAACATTAGGATTTTCTGGTGCGGGCGAAAATAGCCGGTTTTATATTGGGCTAAGCGCACAAGATCAGGATGGTATTTTGTTAAACAACAGCTTCAAACGCTACGCCGCACGGGTAAATTCGGAGTTTGATGTCTTGAAGAACTTGAGAGTTGGCGAAAACATTCAGGTGACTTACAGGTCAGTTGTGGGTCAAGGTGGTGAAGAAGGTGGCCGAGGTGTCGCTGATGATGAAAATGATATTCTGCAAGCATTCCGTATGCCATCGATCATTCCTGTGCGCGATGTGTTCGGAGGTTATGCGGGTACGGCTGCGAAAGGATTTAACAATCCAAGAAATCCAGTGGCAAATAGAGAGGGACAAGAAAACAACGGCGCTTTTGGAACATTTGTTTTTGGAAATGTTTACGCAGAATGGGATCCGCTCCCAGGCTTGACGCTTCGCACGAGCGTAGGCGGAAACTACTTTGGTGCCTTCCAGAAGAACTATACCCGTTGGCAGTATGAGAACTCTGAAAACAATTCCGCATTTGGGTTTGGCCAATCTTCACAATGGAGATTTGGCTGGACGTTCACAAACACGGCTACTTACAAAAAGACGTTTGGCAAGCATTCTGCTGAAGTTTTGATTGGACAAGAAGCGCTTAATACTGGTGAAGGCTGGAACTATGATCAGTCCGGTTTGAATCCTTTCTCTTGGGATCCTGATTACATCAACATGTCCAATCTCGACTCAAGAAATCCTCCGAATAGTGAGCAATTCTTAGGTGTAAATTTCTCTTCTTTGTTTGGACAAATCAAGTACACCTTCAATGAAAAATATATCATCAGTGGTGTTGTTCGTAGAGACGGATCGTCACGATTTGGTTCTAACAACCGTTATGGTGTATTCCCTGCTGTGTCTGCGGCTTGGAGAATTTCCGGTGAGAATTTTATGCAAGGTGTTTCCTTTATTACTGACTTGAAGATCCGTGGTGGTTATGGCGAAATGGGTAATTCGAATAACGTGGCCCCGGCTAATCAATACTTTTTATACGGTAGTAGCATTGCAGCATCTTCCTATGACATTGCTGGGACCAACAACAAGGCAACAGCAGGTTTTTACCGTACCCGTATTGGAAATCAAGATGCTAAATGGGAAACCAGTATCACGACAAACATCGGTATCGACGGACAATTCTTTGATGGAAAACTGGATGTGATCGTTGATTTCTGGCAAAAGAAAACCGAAGATCTCTTGTTGAACGTCCCCGTTGTGGCAACGGCCGGTACCGGTGCACAGGTTCCATCGGTGAATATCGGTACCATGGAGAATAAAGGGATAGACCTGTTTATCGGGACAAAGGGAAATTTCACTGGTGACCTTGGCTATGAATTTGAATTGAATGGTAGCTGGCTAAAGAATGAAATCACCAGTTTGGTTCCAGGATTGACTTACCTCACGGATGTTAACCCTGGCTTCAGAGGGATAAATCCTATCCGGAATCAGCTCGGAAAGTCCATCTCTTCTTTCTATGGTTACAATGTGTTAGGACTTTTCCAAACTACGGAAGAGGTTACTAACTCACCGGCACAAGATGGTAAAGGTTTGGGTCGCTTCAGATATCAAGATCTTAACGGTGATAATACCATCAATGATCAAGACAGAACTTATCTGGGAAGCCCGGTTCCAAAATTCACTGGTGGATTTAAGTTTATCCTTCGATACAAAGGCTTCGACCTGGAAGGATATGTTTATAGCTCCCTTGGAAACAAGATCTTTAACGTGTCTAAATGGTTTACGGACTTCTATCCATCCTTCCAGGGCGCTGCTATCAGCGAACGCGTGAAAGGATCATGGACGCCAGAAAATCCTACGAACGATATTCCGATCTTCGAAAGTGCTTCCAATTTCAGCACAAATACGCAATCAAACTCTTTCTATGTTGAGGATGGTTCTTATTTACGCTTCCAAACGCTTATCATTGGTTACAATTTGCCAGCGGCTGTGTTAAACAGAGCAGGCATGTCTAAGCTTCGCATTTTCGTTTCTGGAAACAATCTTTTCACGATCACCGGATACGATGGTTTGGATCCTTCTGTAGGTGGCGCTGCTGATACCAACTTTGGTATTGACGTCGGTAATTATCCTATTACAAGACAATTTACAGCAGGGATAAACCTTGGGTTTTAACGAATTATCTTAAGAAATAAATTATGAATAACAATATTAAAAGAACACTTAAAAGTAAGGTGATGTGGTCCGTGGTTGTGACCCTGACTCTTATGTATTCTTGCTCTGATAGTTTCCTAGACGTTCCGGCACCGGGACAAGGAAACGAACAGTTACTCGCCAATGGACCAGGTATCGAATCAATGTTGCTTGCGGTGTATTCGCAGGTAAACGGACGTGCGAACCGAATGGGTTCTCCCTCAAACTGGGTTTGGGGAAGTATTCGTGGTGGTGAAGCCAACAAGGGTACTGACCCTGGCGATTTTTCTGATATCAATCCGATTCAGCGTTTCGAAGCCCTTCCATCACAACCTGTGATTAGAGACAAGTACACCGCGAACTATGAAGGCGTTTCCAGAGCTAACCGTACGCTAAGAGTAATATCGCTTGCTCCTGGAGAAACCAGTGCTCAGACAGCTCAGAAATTGCACGTTGAAGCACAGACTAAATTCCTTCGTGCACACTTTTATTTTGAATTAGCGCGTGGTTATGATAAAACTCCATATGTTGATGAAAACATAGACGTAGCTGGCGCAGGTGTTGAACCGGGCATTGAAAAAGTCCCTAACGACAAATCGCTTTGGCCGATGATTGAAGCTGACATGCAGTTTGCCTATGACAACCTTCCTGAAACTCAATCTCAGGTTGGTCGCGTTAACAAGTCAGCCGCTGCCGCTTACCTGGCAAAAATTTACATGTACCAAGGCAAATTTGTTGAAGCCAAAGCGAAATTTGACGAAATCATTCCTCCCGCTTACGGTGGAACTGGAGATGGCCAAACTTCAAATGGCAAACCCTACGGTTTGTTGCCTAACTATGCGGATGCTTTCAAAGCTTCTATGGATAACAGCCAGGAGTCTGTTTGGGCTTACCAAGCTGCCGCCAATACCGGCAGTGTAAACAATGCTAATCCCGAATTCGACTTGAATTGGCCATATAACACTGGTGCCGATGGTCCTGGAAACTGCTGTAGCTTCTTCCAGCCTACCTTTGAAATGGGTAACTCATTCCGTACCGAAGGTGGATTGCCCCTTTTAGATGACGGAGCGGGTGCTTACGATCCGGCGTATAACTTGCCAGCCAATGAATTAAAAACGGATATGGGATTGGAGTCAGCTGATCCATTTACGCCTGACACTAAGGCAGTTGATCCTCGCCTTGACCATTCGATCGGCCGCAGAGGTATCCCTTACCTTGATTGGCCAGGTATCAAAGTAAATGATGTGTATCAAAACGTGTTCCCTGGAAAAGCTTGGATCCGTAACCAGCCAAACGCTGGTCCTTACTCAACTAAGAAGTATGTCTATTATCAGACAGACAAAGGCAGTCTCCAGGATAATACCTCATGGACTCCTGGTTACACTGCAATCAACTATAACATCATCCGTTTCGCAGATGTACTGCTGATGGCAGCTGAAGCTGAGTATGAAGTTGGAAGTGTTGAAAGAGCAAGGGAGCTGGTAAACTACGTTCGCGCTCGCGCAGCAAATCCCGCTGGCTTTGTGATGAAGGGTGGGGTTCCGGCCGCTAACTATGTGATCAATGTATATCCAGGCCCATGGGCGAAAGATGCCGCTACCTTGGAGAAAATTAGATTTGAGCGCAAGCTTGAGCTTTCAGGTGAAGGTCATCGCTTTTATGACTTAGCTCGTTGGAGCGGTGTGTATGGCGCTCCGAAAACAGATTATGTTGAGAGAGTAGTTAATTCATACTTGCAGTACGAAGCACCTAAATTGCCTTCAGGTGCGTTCACTGGCGCTACATTCACTGAAACAGATCGTTTATTACCACTTCCCCAAACTGAGATAGATTTGGTGGGATCTGCGATTCTAAAACAAAATCCTGGATTCTAAATATTTTAGATAATCCATTTCTTTTAAATAAGGCCAATGTAAATTGGCCTTATTTTTTTATCCATATCACGATGAATAGCCGACTCTTTTGCACGTTCGTAATTGTTTCTTTCGTCTTGCTGTTTGTTCGGTGTGAAAAACAACCGGATACACTCTTTGCTTTAAAAAGCGCTGACGAAACGGAGATTTACTTCAACAACCTAGTTGAAGAATCTGACAGCTTTAATATTCTTTCGTACGAATACATTTACAACGGTGGGGGTGTTGGCATTGCTGACTTTAACAATGACGGCAAGCAGGATATTTTCTTTACGGGTAATCAAGTGCCCAACAAACTTTATTTGAATGAGGGTAACTTTAAATTCAGAGACATTTCGGACAAAGCAAATGTCAGCCTGGCCGGTCGCTGGAATTCTGGTGTGGCTGTCGTAGACATTAACAATGATGGTTGGAAAGATCTCTACGTATGCGCTACGACCAGTCCCGATAGCGCGCTCAGAAGAAACATGCTGTTTGTGAATCAGGGACTAGGTAGCGCCGGCGACCCTGTGTTCAAAGAACAAGCGGCACAATACAATATTGACTTCGGCGGCCATAGTGTAATGGCTGCGTTTTTCGATTATGACCTCGACGGAGATTTAGACTTGTATATTCTGGAGAATCAAAAACTAACCAACGTCCCAACGAATTACAGAGCCAAGATAACGGATGGCTCGGCTGCCAATAATGATAGACTTTTTCGCAATGAAGGTAACGGAACTTTTAAAGACGTTACCATTGAAGCCGGCATTGTCGTTGAAGGTTTTGGATTAGGTTTATCGATATCCGATGTTAATATGGACGGCTGGCCAGACATATATGTTTCGAATGATTATTTGTCGAACGATATTCTCTACATCAACCAAAAGAATGGGGCGTTCAAAAACCAGATGAAGGAATTCATCGGGCACCAAAGTCAATTTTCGATGGGTAATGATGCCGCAGATATCAACAACGATGGTTTACCTGACATCATTACGCTTGACATGCTGCCGGAAACCAACGCGCGGAAGAAGACTACCATCGGCAACAAGACTTATTTGAACTATATCAACAATGAGAAATACGGATACGAATATCAGTATGTGCGAAATATGGTTCACCTTAATAATGGGCTTGATCGTGGCATTAAGTTTAGCGAAATCGGGCAACTTTCCGGTCTTCATCAGACTGAATGGAGCTGGTCTCCGTTGTTTGCCGATTTTG
>DASQTN010000649.1:0-2807 GCA_035641895.1 Chryseolinea sp.
CACCATTCAGGTTTCCGGCTCCGGGACTTTGTCAGGCAACGTCTTAAACTTTACCTACACTACAACCGGCTACATTAACTATACCGGCACTTGCAAGGCTAGCAAAAAACAATAAAAGGGGTGAGGTTAATTGTTTACCCGTTAATGGTGCAGACCGGATGTGCAAAAGACTTTAACGGGTAACAATTTCTCCTTCCGAAAATTTCAAAATCAATTTCAAAATCACTTTCAAAAAACAATAATATGAAAACCTTAACATTCCAATTGAAAAACGTAGTAACCTCAATTTCCGCTCATATTCTTTTCAGAAACTATATCACAGTCATAATGTTTGCGATCGTGACGCTTACGGCGTGCAGTGATGATGACGACGCCCCGAACCCCGACATTGCTAAGCTTGTGGGTAGCTATTCCGTCGTCGACACCGACGAAGACGGCGAGATAGAAAACTATTCGATCGGTATTACACAATCAAAAAACGGTGACTTAGAAATAAGCAACTTCGGCGACATTATGTACGTACCGGTCAAAACTTCCATAAAGGGAAACGCTGTCACCGTCCCGGCTCAAACATTCAACGGCAAGTCTATGACCATTGTAATTGAAGGCTCTGGAACATTGAATGGAAATACGCTAAATCTCGATTATACCATCGAAACAGGCGATGATTACTTGCTGGAACATTCCTGTGTTGCGACTAAGAATCCTTAGTCGTTATCTGTAGAAAGGATATCCGTCATCCGTGGACTGCCAGGGATGACGGATTACACTTTTTCGTACTACGTCTAACGCGAGCGTTGGCGAAAGAAATCTTTAAGAGACGTAATGATCTCATGCTTGTCAGTCGAATACAGCACGTCCTGGCTTTGCTTATTGAATGCAGCCAAAGTCGCGTAATACTCCGTTTCAGAAAGGTTGAATTCGTCGATGATTTCTTCGCGCAAAAGCTGATCGTGAATAACCTCCACATAGGTTCTGATTCGATTATTTTCGTTGATCAGCTTTGTAGCCTTACGTTTGTCCTTTTCACCCCTAGTAAAATACTCCCATGGAGACGAGAAAGCATCAGCTGTTGACATTTTCCTCGGCATGGAACGCGTAGCTCGAACAATTTCACTAGCGTTTAATCGCGTTGCACGGATGGTTATCTCTTTTAAAAGACGCACCCTTTCTTTTAACCTGATCAGAATATCTTCTTCTTCAAAAAGTAACGGTACAGCTAGATCATTGTATCCTATTCTTGTCAGGAGAAGCGTGTCGGTTGGTTGGGTGGCTATATAAAACTCTCCTTTTGAATTTGTCGATGTGCCACGTTCGGAATTTTTTACTTTGACATGAACACCCTGTAGAGCAGTGAGCGACACTGAATCGACGACAATTCCATGCGTTATTTTTTGGGCAACGCCTGAAAATGACAACATCAGGATGAGTACAGTTAAATAGCTTTTTTTTATTCGATAGCTCAAGACCATTCGCAACGTGCCTTTGGCTTTAGATGCGCAACACGCCGATTAAGTTTTATTGGCCAGTTGTCCACAGGCAGCGTCGATATCTTTCCCACGGCTTTTGCGAATACGGGTCGTAATTCCGTGGCGCTCCAGCAAATCCATATACATGTTCAGCGATGCATCGGACGCCTGCTGAAATTCACCATCGTCGATCGGATTGTATTCTATAAGGTTCACTTTGGAGGGAACAATTTTGCAAAACTTAAGCAGCGCCCTTGCGTGTTCTTCCGTATCGTTGATTCCTTTCCATACGACATATTCATAAGTAACCTTTCGTTTCGTTTTGTCATACCAGTATCGCAACGCTTCGCCTAGCTCATGCAATGAATTGGTATCATTGATTGGCATGATCGAAGAACGGGTCTGATCGAGTGCGGCATGCAACGATACCGCAAGATTAAATTTCACGCCGTCGTCTGCCATTTTCACGATCATCTTGGCAATTCCAACCGTGGAAAGGGTGATACGCTTAGAGGCCATGTTTAATCCCTTTTGGGATGTAATTTTATCGATTGCTGAAACGACATTGGAATAATTGAGTAGTGGCTCGCCCATTCCCATAAAAACAATATTCGTGAGCGGGCGGCCAAAGAAAAGTTCCGACTGCTCTTTAATTGCAACCACCTGATCGTAAATTTCATCGGCGCTCAGATTTCTTTGCCGCTTAAGACGCGCGGTAGCACAAAACTTACAGGCCAGACTACATCCTACCTGTGAGGAAACGCAGGCTGTAATTCTTTTTTCCGTTGGAATCAGTACAGATTCCACGACCATTCCGTCAAATAAAGTTACCGCATTTTTAATGGTGCCATCAGCACTCCGTTGCATGTGATCCACCTTAATGTGATTAATAACAAAGTGTTCCTTCAACATGTCCCGGAGACCTACCGAAAGGTTCGTCATCTGGTCAAAATTTTTGGCAGCCTTATTCCATAGCCATTCATACACCTGTTTTGCGCGAAAAGGCTTTTCACCATGATGCTGAAAAAATTCTGTCAGCTCATCTAGTTTGAGTTTTCTAATATCCCGCTTGGAACCAGCTTCTACCATCTTGCAAAGGTAGGGAGAAAGGTACGACGTACGAAATACGAAGTAGTGATAATGTGGGCGGATGATTATCCGTCCCTACTTATTTTATGCGAACAAAAATTTTGGTTTCGCAAACACGTGATGCGTTGGTAATAATTAATGAATCTCCATCCATTTTTTCTACAGTATAACCTTCAATTATGGTTTTAGATCGTTTATCTAAGAAATACAGGCTACCCTCATTAAGACGATATAAAAATGACTTGGAGT
>DASQTN010000650.1:0-6640 GCA_035641895.1 Chryseolinea sp.
CCTTGTGGGCCTCTTCAAACTGCCCGACCTTATCCTGAACCGCGCCCGTAAATGAGCCCCTAACGTGTCCGAAAAGTTCGCTAGCCGCCAGTTCTTTGGAAATGGCTCCGCAATCAACAGCAACAAAGGGCGCCTTTGACCTGGGGCTTAGACGATGCATTGTCCTGGCGATGTTCTCTTTACCGGTCCCGCTTTCTCCTTCGATGATGACCGACATATCAGTTGGCGCCACTAAGCGGACATACTCATATAATTTTTTGGAACCTGCGCTGATCCCTTCGACAAATTGACGTGTCATCGGTGCACGCTCTGGTTCCGCTTTTTTCTCCTTTTTTAGCGCCTGTTGGACCAGCATTAGCAGTTCATCAGGGTTCACAGGCTTGGTTATGTATTCGTGAGCACCCATTTTCATGGCTTTAACCGCGGTTCGGATGTCGGAAAAGCTTGTCATTATTATGACCGGTACCTGAACGGAGATTTTTTTGATATCGGAAAGGACATCCATGCCTGTCATATCGGGAAGGCGATAGTCCAGTAACACGAGGTCGACCTTCTCAGACCCGAAAGCCTTCAGGCCATCCAGGCCTTTGTGGCAAACGGCCACAGAAAAACCATTTTTTGTGAGAAATCCTTCAAGAATTCTGGAGAAAGTTAAATCGTCCTCAATTACTAAGATCCGCGCCATAATTGGGGCCAAAATAAAAAAGAAAGCTGGAATATTTCCCAGCTTTCTTTTTTGATTTACAAGTTGTTAAAAGTCAGTAGAATGCTAATCAATTAGCCTTGTACTTTTCCTTCTTTGTCAAATTTAACAGTCTTTGTTTCAGCACCATTCTTCAATTCAACTTCATAAGAATCAGTTGATTTTACATGATAAGCTGCATCAATCAACCATCCGCGATATTCTTGAGCTTCAAGTGATTTCTTCACAGCTTCAGGAAGTTCTTCAGATTTGATTTTGGTCTTATCTTCTTGGTCTGCGGCTGCAGGAGCAACAGCTTCTGGAGCAGGTGCGGGTGCAGGAGCTTCTGTAGCTTGAGTGCTTTCTTGAGGAGGAGTAGCTTCCTGAGCGTTTGCTAGAGCAACACTTCCCAACAGAGCTAGAGAGGCGAACATTAATTTTTTCATGATAAATAAAAAATTTTAGTTGAACATTAGTTTTGTTGACTAGTTGACCAATGTTATGCCAGCAACCGTTGAAGGATTAAGCTTCTGTAGTTCAGCAACTTAAAAAATAGGCAAATACCCTTGGGATAAAAAGTTGTAGAACCATTCTACAAGATGAGATCAGCGCTCTACAAAAAAGGTCAATATTGAATTGACCTTAAACTTTCGGAAAGTTCGCCTATCGCATGTTTATCTTTTTTTCCTCTGCCTTTATTTTTCTTTCCTCAATTACATAAGAGGCAGCCAGACCGATACCTCCACAGATAAAGAGCATTGAAAAATAGGCAACTTCCTCCATGTAAAAATTTGTGTCCAGAAAATGTCCTAATAACAGACCAACTCCTGCTCCGATTAGAAGTAAAGCGAACCTCAACGACCAGGACGTACTTAACGGTCTTTTTTTCTCAGTAAATAGCTGCGGGTCTAGACCTTTTTCGATCATGGCCATGCGTTCTATATTTCCATACTTGCGGAGATATATAACCATGACGTAAGCACCGACGATTGCTATGATTACCATTATAATACCTAATACTGCGGGGGCCATATAATTAATTTTTATTGTTGAATTTGAACCTTTGACGCGATCCTGGCAATGGGGTTACATGCAAGTTTAAAAAATTTTAATGCCTGTAATTTGGCCAAACCTGTAACTTCATCAGAAAAGCGGGCGTCCAAGAGCTGTCATGACGAACGATCCGGAGCATTCACGTATTGAAAGGATTCTGGCCGGTGAGCAACACTTATATGCCGAAATGGTAGATAAGTATAAGAGCTATGCCTATACAATAGCGAAAAAAATTCTGCAAAACAGGCCAGATGCGGAGGAAGCAACCCAGGATGCCTTCATCAAAGCGTACCAGCATTTGAAGGGGTTCAATCAGCAATCGAAGTTTTCGACGTGGCTATATCGCATCGTATTCAATACTGCAATAAGCTACAAACGGAAAAATAGACAACAATTTCAAAGTATTGAAAATACGCTCGTGGAATATAGGGCAGAAGGTGAAGGTATGTTGGAGAAGACAGACAGGACGAAGTTTCTTAATCTTGCAATGGCAAAGCTTAATGAAGCCGATCGTACTGCGCTAACATTGTTCTATCTACAGGAATTTTCGCTGGAGGAAATTGCTGAGATCACGGGAATGCAGGCAAATACAGCCAAGGTTCGTATTCACCGGGCGCGATTGCGTTTGGCTGAAGAACTGAAGAATATTTTAAATCAGGAAGCCTTAACTTTATAAGGATATGAAAGAGGTATCTCAAGTTGTAGACGATATGTTGTTGGATTACCTGGATGGTAATCTAAGCACCGCTGATAAGGAAAAAATTGAAAAAGGCCTTAAAGAAAATCAAATGTGGCAAGCACGTTGTGAGGAGCTTCGCCGCGTAAATTCTATATTGGCGCAAACAACAATAGAACAGCCCTCAAAAAATTTCACAGCGACCGTCATGAGCAGGCTGCATCACTATCAGGCGCCCCGGGGTTTCTCGCTATGGAATTCAATTCTTTTGCTGGCTGGAGTTTTAGTTGCAATTGGAGTAACAACCGTTTTACTGGCCGGAGGTATGTATGACAACTCTACAACCAGTATCGATTTAAATCAGATCGAGATTCCTAAGGAGTTTGTTAAAACGCCGCTGCCGTCCTTTGAATTCAGTGGCAAAATGGTCGTCAATATTATTATTGTCCTCAACCTTGGAATCGCATGGATAGTACTTGATCGTGCGATCTTAAAGCCGTTCTTCCGGCGGAGAATGCAAACAGGTCATTAATTTTTGGTTGCCGGATTTCTTGTTACCTTGTTTAGCTATCAGCTTTCAATTTACAGCTTACAGTTTGCTGCATCCTAAGCTGAGGACAGCTGACAACTGTAAACTGTAAACTTCAAAATGACAAGATCAGCCGCTCCTTTTCGGAATGCCATTGTAGCCGCCCTGGGCGGTTTTCTTTTTGGGTTTGATACAGCAGTTATTTCTGGTGTTGAGAAATCAATTCAGCAGCTTTGGATGCTGGGTGATATTGCGCATGGTTTTACCGTTGCTTCGGCGTTGATCGGAACGGTTTTAGGATCCCTCCTCGCGGGTTATCCTGCGGAGAAATACGGACGTAAAAAAGTCCTTCAAGCCATCGGGCTCATTTACCTCGTAACATCACTTATTACAGCTCTCACCTCTTCATGGGAGCTTTTTGTTTTGTTCCGTTTTATTGGTGGGATTGGCGTGGGTGCATCTTCCGTCGTGGGGCCGATGTACATCTCTGAAATTTCGCCTGCCCACAGCCGCGGACGATTAGTTGCATTATTTCAGTTCAATGTCGTAAGTGGAATTTTGATTGCCTTTGTTTCAAACTACTTACTCTTTGATGTTGGCGACGAAGCCTGGCGGTGGATGCTTGGGGTCCAGGCCTTACCGGCATTCATATTTTTTGCGATGGTTTTCGCCGTTCCCGAAAGTCCGCGATGGCTGGTAAAAACAAATCAAATTGAGAGCGCAAAAAAGGTGTTCGTCGAAATTGGCGAGCCCGACCCTACCACTGCTGTAAAAACAATTCTGGATTCTCTCCATTACGAAGTGGGAATGATCAAGGAAAGTGTTTTTAATGGACGTTATAACAAACCAATTTTTTACGTAGTACTCCTGGCGATGTTCAATCAATTGTCGGGAATCAATGCGATCATGTATTATGCACCACGGATCTTTGAAATGACAGGATTAGCAAAAGACACTGCGTTGCTTCAGGCGGTTTCCATCGGTGTTACTAATATGATTTTTACACTTTTGGCGATCTCCGTAATTGATAAATTCGGGCGCAAAACTTTGCTAATTGTTGGGTCCGTTGGCATGGTGGTATTTCTGGGGTTGGTAGCCCAGGCATTTTATTCGCAGGACTTTGGTGGCTATGCAGTGATGTTCTATCTCGTGGGATTCATTGCTTTCTTTGCTTTCTCGCAGGGTGCAGTGATTTGGGTTTTTATGTCAGAGATTTTTCCAAACAAAGTTCGATCTCAGGGTCAAACGTTAGGCAGTTTCACGCATTGGATTATGGCTGCAATTATTTCCTGGACTTTTCCTATACTGGTCGAATCTTCTGAAAATGGTGGTTTTTATTCTTTCCTATTGTTTGCTGTGATGATGTTTGCTCACGGAATTTTCGTATGGAAAGTTCTACCGGAAACGAAAGGCAAATCCTTAGAAGGTATTCAACGTGATCTCGGAATTCATTGAGTCTAATTAATTGAATAAATTAACCGCAAAGGCGCAAGGGCGCAAAGATACTTGACGACTTCAAAGGAATATGCATCGTCATCCATTCACGAGCCTCGAGGTCACCACCTGTGGTGCAGACAGCTATCGGACGGGGCAAATTTAGCGGATGAGGACGGGCCTTATGCCTGTCGGAATTACTATTACTTTGCGCCTTGGCGTCTTTGCGGTGGAATATTATACAACATCTAGAAGCGGGACTTCAAGAAGGGACACTATCTAAAACTCAGTTTCCTTTTTTTCCTTGGCTTCCGGACAATCGATCTTCCAGTCTTTTGCCAGGGCCGCCGTTCCTTCTTTCACTTTTTTGATGAGCTCATCTTTCTTGTTGCTGAATTTACAACCCATATCAACATGCCTGTACTTCGCGCCATTTATGATGAAGTTATAATGACAGGTATTGGACGCTTTATGCGTCTTATAACAAACAAACTCTATATTTTCGCCCTGATACCTGGAGGCACCGGAGCACAAAATTATCAGTAGCAATGCACTGAAAATCGGGCGTAATTTCATGGATTAGTATAATTTTTTCTTGATGGCAATTGGGAATATCCATCCTTACTATCATGCCTTTGGATCTGCGAAGGGTACAGATATTTCATGGGAATCGTTTTGAGTAAAGGTAAAAACAAGCTTGATGCCACAAAATAAAAGGCTCAGGGAATTCCTGAGCCTTTTTCTTATAGCAAAAAGGGTCTTTTAATATCTATAGTACTCCGGTTTGAATGGACCTGTCGTATCTACACCGATATATTTAGCTTGTTCGGGCGATAAAACCTCCAGTTCAACACCTATTTTCTTGAGGTGAAGACGTGCCACCTTTTCATCCAAATGTTTAGGCAACATGTAAACTTTATTTTCATACTTGCCAACGTTGGTCCAAAGTTCAAGTTGTGCCAGGGTTTGGTTCGTAAAGGAGTTTGACATCACGAATGAAGGGTGACCCATAGCGCAGCCTAAGTTTACTAAACGACCTTCCGCTAACAGAATTATTTCCCGGCCATTCTTCAACGTATAAATATCAACCTGTGGTTTGATCGTATCTTTTTTGCCGTTCTTGTTCAACCATGCAACATCGATTTCATTATCGAAGTGACCTATATTGCAAACGATCGTTTTGTCTTTCATGTTTAAGAAGTGACGATCAGCGACAATACCGAAGTTCCCTGTTGCCGTAACAACAATATCGGCATCTTTCACTGCGTCATCCATTTTCTTTACGGCATAGCCATCCATGGCAGCCTGAAGTGCACAGATCGGATCAATCTCCGTAACAATGACACGTGCACCGGCACCGCGCAACGAAGCAGCTGATCCCTTTCCGACATCACCATAGCCGGCAACAACGGCTACCTTACCCGCGATCATCACGTCAGTAGCTCGCCGGATCGCATCTACGCAAGATTCTTTGCAACCGTATTTATTATCAAACTTGGATTTTGTAACAGAGTCGTTGATGTTGATAGCAGGCAATGGAAGTTTGCCATTATTCATGCGTTCAATCAAACGATGAACGCCTGTGGTAGTTTCTTCAGAAATACCTTTGATCTCGGCGACTAATTCAGGGAACCGGTCTAACACCATATTTGTAAGATCACCACCGTCATCTAGGATCATATTCAACGGCTTGCCCCCTTTAAAGGCGTGAAGCGTCTGTTCAATACACCAGTCAAATTCCTGCTCATTCATACCCTTCCATGCATACACAGGGATTCCTGCTGCTGCAATTGCTGCCGCTGCATGATCTTGTGTTGAAAAGATATTACAAGATGACCAGCTTACCTCAGCGCCCAATTCTACGAGTGTTTCGATAAGGACAGCAGTTTGGATGGTCATATGAAGGCATCCAGCGATACGGGCGCCTTTTAACGGCTTTTGCTTGCCATACTCTTCACGAGTGGCCATTAGGCCAGGCATTTCTGCTTCAGCCAGTTTAATTTCTTTTCGTCCCCACTCAGCGAGGGAAAGGTCTTTTACCTTGAAGGTTAGTTTTTTATCAACTGTCATTTTCCTTTTATTTGAAGGTGCAAAAATAGGATAAACGCCTGAAAATGCATAGCCTCTTTTCGGAATCGACGATTATTCAATGGGTTGACCGCTAAATAACCAAATCTCCCTATTTCTTCTTCTTTGAAGAAATCTGAGGCGCCTGAATCAAATCGGCTTGCTTAATAACTGATGACCAAATGCTCGCCTGGCTTCC
>DASQTN010000651.1:0-2940 GCA_035641895.1 Chryseolinea sp.
TAACTATTTTATCTCCACTATAATTTCTGTTCTTTCGGTTTACTTCCTGATGAATCTAAATAAACAATCAGAAGAAGAGCTGATCCGAAAGGAAAACTTTGCAAACCAGAAAAATGCAGAACTTCAAAAAGTCAACGAGGCACTCGACCGTTTTGTTTACAGCGTTTCCCATGACCTTCGGTCGCCGCTAAGCTCCATACTTGGATTAATCAACCTCGCTCATCTTACAAAAGACCCTAATGAATTAGTGCAGATCATTAAGATGATCCAGGGACGCGTTCTTGCGCAGGACAATTTTATTCGTGAGATAATAGACTATTCTCGTAATGCCCGGACGGAGACAGTAGTCGAACCACTTAAGCTGAAAAAACAGGTAGAAGAGGTGATTGATATTTTAAAATTTGATGGTCAAGCAGACAAGATTGAATTCAGAATAAAAATACCCGATGAGTGTACGATCGTTACTGACAAGATCAGACTCACGGTAATTCTTAGCAATCTTATAGGCAACGCCATTAAATATCACGACCTCACAAAGACAAATCCATTTATTGAAATTCGATTCCAGGAAGACATCACCAGCGTCCATGTTGAAGATAATGGCTCGGGCGTTATGCCGCAGCATCAGCAAAAGATATTCAATATGTTTTATCGCGGTTCCGATCGTGTAACTGGTAGCGGACTCGGATTATTTATCACACGGGAGGCAGTAGCAAAGTTAGGTGGTACCATCTCGCTAAAATCTGTCTACGGCGAAGGCAGTACGTTTACAGTGACATTTCCAAAAAAGGCAGCCATTCAGCCGCTTCCCGGTGCTGTAAAGAATCTTGCGGAAGCTAAACATCAAAGTATATTGGGTAGTTAGGCCCGTGTTCTACCGTAAACGCAAACTCACCACATTCTCAACGTGAACCGTATGGGGAAACATGTCGACGGGCTGAACTGCGACAATGTCATATTTTTCCGATAGGATTTTCAAATCGCGCGCTTGCGTTGCCGGGTTACAACTTACATAAACGATTTTTGAAGGAGCAGCTTTCACTAACATCCTGCAAACATCTTCATGCATTCCGGCGCGTGGGGGATCCGTTATCACAACATCCGGCCTCCCGTGCTGCGAAAGAAATTCTTCGTCCAGCAAGTCTTTAATGTCTCCGGCATAGAATTCGGTGTTCGTGATTTCATTCACCTGGGCATTTACTTTTGCATCCTCGATGGCTGCGGCTACATACTCCAGTCCGACAACTTTTTTTACGTGGCAAGCCACAAAATTTGCAATGGTACCTGTGCCTGTATATAAATCGTACACCAATTCGTCGCCCTGGAAATCAGCCATCCTCCAGGCTATGCGATAAAGTTCGTACGCCTGGTCTGAATTAGTTTGATAAAACGATTTTGGTCCAATCCGGAATTGCAGCATGCCATCACCGTAAGGTTTTGGCATTGCTTCAGTAATATAGGGTTTGCCTTTCCATAGCAGGATATTGAGGTCACTGAATGTATCATTCTTCTTTCCATTGATCACATATTGAAACGACGTGATCTGAGGAAAATCGCGTTCAAGTCTGTTCAAAATTTTCTCGGTCCATTCCATCTTATCATAGGTGACCTGAAGTATGACCATTACTTCACCCGTGTTAGCTGTCCGAATCGTAATCGTTCTTAAGAATCCGATTTGCTTTCGCAGATCAAAAAATGGAATGTTATTTTTTATGGCCTCATCCCGGACTGCCAGGCGAATCGCGTCGGATGGATCTGGTTGCAGGTGACAAACTTTGACATCAAACACTAAATCGTATTTGCGCGGAATATGGTAGCCCAGCGCCGGCTCTGGAGGGGTATCATCAATACCGGTTTCTGCAAGAAGAGCTTTTTTAGCGGTTAATTCTTCTTTGGTCAGCCAGCGTTGAGCAGAAAAAGTATAATCCAGCTTATTGCGGTAAAATCGGGTTTTAGTCGACGCTACGATGGGATCGATTGGCGGAAGTGTAAGACCCCCAATTCTCTCCAGGTGATCAGTTGCCTGCTGCTGTTTATACTTTAATTGCTCTCCATATTGAATATGTTGCCAGGAACATCCACCACAAAGTCCGAAATGAATACAAAATGGCTGGTCCCGGTATGGCGAAAACGCTTTAATGTTTGTAACCCTGCCTTCAAGAAAGGAGCTTTTTATCTTCGTGAGCATCACGTCGACGGTATCGCCTGGAGCACCGCCTTCTAAAAAAATGACCAAATTATTAATCCTTGCCACACATTTTCCCTCCGCAGCCATGGTTTGGACTACAACATTTTCAATTATCTCTCCTTTTTTCATTGGCGGTCAAATTACAGAAATAGAGGGGTTTTCTCCTTCAACCTAATTCTCTATATTTAATGTCTATGTGATGGGATATGAAAAGGGGCATCCTCGTTATTCTGTGTGTTTTAGCGTTGCCGGTAATGGCGTCTCACATCGTAGGGGGCGAATTTGAAATCGTTCACATCTCAGGAAATTCTTACCGAATAAATCTTATTTTATACTTCGATGTCCTTAACGGGAGCCCTGGGGCCAGGGACAATAATATCGTGGCAGCGATCTATCGTAAACGCGATAATCAGCTGATGCAAACCGTCTCATTCAGTAGTCCGTCGGAAACCAACGTAAGCTATACGCAACCGGAATGTTCGCGTGGCGAGATTGTTACCTCGAGACTGGTGTATTCCACTCAAGTAGTTCTTGCGGACAGTCGCTATAACGATCCTCAAGGATATTATATTATTTGGGAGCGATGCTGCCGGAATTATTCCATTACTAACATATATAGTGAAAACCCGGAAATTAGTGGTCGTGCTGCCGGGCAAACTTTTTACCTTGAGTTTCCTCCCGTGGTTAAGGATGGACAACCTTTTTATAATTCTTCACCACGCCTCTTTCCGCCTTTGAATGATTATGCTTGC
>DASQTN010000652.1:0-5180 GCA_035641895.1 Chryseolinea sp.
ACCCAGATTGCAAGTCAGTGGTATTCAATTCTACCTGTTCATCCTGGCTTGATAAATTCCCGTGAAACACCACACGGGAGACCAAATCTGTTAAGGTTACCTCATCGATTCTGTGTTGGGATGAAACCTGCGAAATTGTGAGCGTGTTTTTTACCGGGTTAGGAAACACAAAAAACGGCAGAGGATCATTTTTTTCTACTGCCGTCACCACATCTGTTGCATCCTCGATCTGCCATTGCTGACCATCGGCATCAGACCACTCCTGTTGAACAACATTGGCACCTTCCGCTTGCGAATCGTTGACCACAGTCAATGCTTTGCTACTGTTTCGGGCCAACAAACGGTAATTGCCGTTGCCCATATCTTCGATTTTCCATTGCTGACATGGCGCACCATTAGGTGCCCACGTCTGAACGTTGGCGAAATTGTCATTGGAACATCCGGCAACATCTAACGCAAGGCCCCCACGCAACGCGGTCAAAACAAAGTAACCGTCGCCCGTTGATTGAATATTCCAGCGCTGACAATCTTTACCAGTCCAGCTCCCCTGCACAACGTCTGCGCCAAGCGCGGGCGAGCAACTAACAATATCAAGTACTTTGTCGCTTACCTTCGACACCAGTTTATAAATTCCATTTGAAAGTGCCGGTGATACCGGTAATTCAATTTCTCCCGAAGGTGCCGTCAACGCGCGGCCCGTTGCTACAGGCGAACCAAAATCTGGTGTGCCGTCGGGGTTCCATGCGACTTTTTGTGCACGCGTTGTACGGGTAAAGTCGCAGGCGCCACCTGCAATTGTGGTGGCATGGTAAGCATTCCAAAGCTCGGTACCGTCGGGCGACAAGAAAAATCCATTGTGACCGGGGCCGTAGGCGAAAGCGGTGCTGTTAGTAACAAAGACAGGATGGTCTGTTTTTGTCCACGAAGATGCATTCAACGGATTATCTACCGCATTCATCGTTAACATTCCCAATGAATACTCATCCGTCCAGCATCCAGACGCCGAGTAGATCAGGAACATTTTATCATTTTTCTGAATTACGGCAGGACCTTCGTTTATCTCACCATTTCGTTCCCATAAATACTCCGGGCCTGACAACTTTATGCGCGGTCCTGTCAGTGTCCAAGGACTACTCATCTCGGAGATGTAAATGTTTTGCACGGTACTGGAGGCGCCGCTATGACCAGACCACACAAAATAGTTTTTATCGCGTAGCTGAAAGACAGAACCATCAATTGCCCAAAAGTTTTCTGCGTTATGATAGATCTGGCCCTTATTTGTCCAGCTTCCTGCAACGGGGTCACTGGATGTGTTTTCAATGACCCAAGTACGCTGAGACGTAAGATCAGAATTCGTTCCCGCGGTGTAGTAAACATACCATGTGTTATTGATGCGATGTAATTCGGGAGCCCAGAAATTACAACAAGGCCCACCAGAAGGCGGCGTAAAGACAACCTTCGGAGCAGCAAATTTTAAGGAATTTAATGTGGCCGCTTTTTTTATGGTAATATTTGACCCTGTTGTGCCCGTGAGATAGTAAAAGTTCTCATAATATGTGATGTGCGGGTCCGCCAGGTCGCTGATTGGATTAGAAAATGTTTGTCCTTTCACCTCCATCATCAATGACGTGACAAAAATAATAACTACGGATTGCGTTAGGGATTTGATGTAGTAACGTTTTTTCATGCGTGGCTAATCGATTAAGAAGAGTGGCGACCATGAATAGGGAGCATTCGTAATGTTGCCGGCAAGTGGTTCCGAATAGTCGTGGCGAATTCCAGTCGTAGTTTCCATAACACTGGCGTGAAAACCTATGCGTTTATTTTTCTGAGGCGAGTGATTCAGCACTGCCCAAGGAATTGCGACTTCGACCTGGTAGCCGGACGCGGTCTCCCTGGATTTACTCACAACACCCGTTGGCTTCCAGAAATCCCAGGTACCATTTTTCCCCTCATTGTAATAGGCCCTTCCACCGGCAGTGACTGTAACACGAAAAATATTCTTATCCGGTGATCTCAACGAGAGATTCTGGGGATCAAGATAAAACTGAACAGCATCATCTTTTCTAGGATCTCCAGATGAGGAAAAGACTTGGTTATCCTCCACATCGGCGGTTATAAAAAGAAGTTGGTCATTCCAGGCAGCGTTGATGTGTGCCTGCGTCGGCCCATAGCCGCCAATAAAGATGGGTGTTTTAGTCGTTCTTCGCGGGTCATTTCTTTTGCCGTCTGAGATCGTGGCACGATACGATTGTATTTCCACAAGCACGTGACCCTTGATCATCCATACCGCAGTTTTTCCATATGCGTTGGTGGAGGTAAGCGCGATGACTGTGCTATCATTTTCAACGCACAGCGAATTCCATAACGCAGTCTTGGAAGGATCAGAAATGTAGAAAGGTATACTCTTGCGATTAAAATTTTTTCCGAGAGGAGATCCGATCGAAACGATCATATCGCTGTGATCCCATTTGAAATCATTTCTCAGCTCATTTCCCTGGTAAGAGAGTATTACTTCACCCGACGTTAGCTGCCGGATATATGGAGCTCCCGCGTAATTTGTATCCGGTATGGTGGCTAACTTATCCAAAGCATAATCACGGGCGGGATCGGATGCTGATACTGGAGCGTTGCTCCAGCTATTAACAGCAGACGTTCGGATAATCACCGGCTTAAATTCCTTCCCGTCCACACCATTGTCTTCAATCGCTAAAATTATCTCATCGTTTTTCAACAACAACGGAACGGGCATACCATCACGGTGACCACTCCGGAAACTTACTGTCTCGCCGTTAGTCCATGTCAACCCTTGGTCGGTCGATCGAAACATCGTAATTTCCTGTTCATTGCTTTGCGTATAGGGGCCTTCGTTGGCGATGTACAGTTGAATTTCACCGTTCGGTAATTGAATTTGAGCGGGCTCCCAGCAACCATTTTTAAATTCATAACCAGCCTTGTAGACCTCTACCGGCGGATTCCAGCTCTTCCCTCCATCTGAACTCCTTGTGACCTGAATAGAAAATCGTTTTTGTGGATCGGCATTGTTTGCCGGTGGCCGCAGGTTGTAAGAAACAATTATGCTGTTATCGAGCAGCTGCAATACTTCAGGCACCGCACAGGCAATATTATTTTCGGGTGCCGCGATCACAATCGGATCACTCCACTGTCTGCCTCCATCGATACTCTTTATCGCATGTGTAGCTTTGTCACTTTCATACACACAAAACAAACTCCCATCCTGAAGCTTGATCATCCGGGCATAACCCGAATAATTGGCATTCGGTGGCGAAAGTTGTTTCAGTGTCTTGTGGTCCCAAGCGATTCGGATACCGTTAACGGATGGTTCTGACACTACATTTTGTGCAGCATCGGCACCTCCTCCTTGTTGGCCATTGATCTCACTGACAAAAAATAAAACGACGAGCGTATAAAATCCCTTCACGAATTCACAGATAAAAAATTAAAGGAAGCACTCGAAAGTGCTTCCTTACAATGTCGATTTTAGTATGGTGTGTTTTGTGACAGGTTTTGATTATTGTCGACCTCAATCTGCGGAATCGGTAACCTATGATGGCGGCTTAGCACAAAATTATTGAAATCGATGTCGCGCGTTTTCAACTCGTCAATACCTGCCTGCGTGGTAAGCAGATCCCACCGTTTCAGATCCATCCAACGTACCGCCTCGAAACATAATTCGAGTGACCGTTCAACTTGCAGGCGTTTTTTGAAAAGCGCCTTATCCGTTCCAATTTCAGGATGTACCACTTCCAATTTTTGAAGATTTGTGCTCGGCCGTTCGCGCACCATATTTACGTATGTGTAAGCTTCGGCGGTTTGTCCTTCTTCATTCAAGCACTCCGCGTATAGTAAGAGCACATCCGCGTAACGGATAAATCTGAAGTTATTGGGTGCGTGATAATCTTCGCGGTCGCGATAATAATATGTTGAATATTTTTTAATGAAAGTTTCATTTCCCCAATCCTGGTTATTCCAAGGTCTTGCGTACACCAGCGTGTCATTCGCGGCAGCCTGCGGAAAGTCACGGTACGCCTGCTTGTAAAAGATGTTGTACAGCAAACGCGCATCATTGAGACCATCTTTCGTTTTTTCTTTCTTATACTCATCGATCAACCAGGCTCGTGCTTTTCCATCCTGCCAGCCTATGCCGCCCGGTGCAAAAAACTGTGTTCGTTGAAATCCCATCGACGCACTTAAATTGTCACCGTCGTTGCCTTTATTTACGTCGCTAAATTGGATTTCGAAAACTGATTCTCTGTTGTTTTCATTCAGGTGAGTGAAGTTGTCACGATAATCATCGACGAGGCCGTAGTATCCCTTACCCGCACCCGTTACAAGCCACTCGAGCTCCGTTTTTGCCTCACCATATTTTTTTTGCTGCATCAATGCTCTTGCCAGCAACGCTTTTGCTGCGCCTTTTGTGGCTCTGCCTACGTTGGCGTCATCCCACTGATCAGGCAGTTTATCTTTCGCCCAATTCAGATCCTCTTCTACTTGTGCCCACAACTCCGCTTCAGTCCGTTGTTCTGGTTCGTCCTGAGGTTCGGAAGGCTCGAGTATGATTGGAGCATTTTCCCAAAGCAAGGCGATCTGGAAATAGTATAATGCGCGAACGAACCTGGCTTGTGCGAGAATTTGTTCCTTCTTGGCTTCATCACTAAAAGGAATATCAGGAACAAATGCAAGTACCTGGTTGGTACGGAAAATCGCCTTATAAAAATCTCTCCAATGCCAATTATTACCATCCCAGAAGTTGTAGTTGTTGTAGCGGAAGCGAGTCCAGTCGGCTAATTCGCCCCAGGGACTTGTGCTATGGCCCTCATCGGATGCCAGGTCGTAACGGAAATAAATCCAACGCGTCCAGGTAGAAGGTTTATAGAACATATTATACACTGCGTTGATTCCCATCTCAGCGTCCTTCTCGGTCTTCCACCCCTGTTCTACCGTTGGTGTATTCGGATTGTCAATCTCTAACAAATCTTCGCTGCAACTAATGGTGATCGATACAAACAGCGTTACGAGTAAATATATTTTTATGCTTTTCATAACAGATCAAAAATTAAATTGAACACCTACCAAAAATGTTTTCGCGTTCGGATAGCGAACTTCGTCGTGACCTCTTCTCCAGATGTCCGGCGCGGTAAAATCCGGATCCAGCCCAT
>DASQTN010000653.1:0-12025 GCA_035641895.1 Chryseolinea sp.
ACTGTCGTAAAGTGGCTCAGATTGAATCAGGAAAACGGCCTAAATTAACACTAGGTTCCAATTTTGGGAAAAGGACCTTTGCGAAAACCTTCAATTAGCTTGAATTTAAGGGGTAAAAGGCGGTGGCATTATTTTTCCTTCTAGAGAACCAAAACCTCTCTAATCCAAATGAATTACAAAACTATCCTTACCCATCTGTACTTCATACTTATATATGCCGATGGGCATGTCAATGAGCATGAATGGTCTTCAGGTAAAAACCTCGTTAAATCGGAAGGCCTCGAAGAAGAAGATTTCAAAGTGCAATTAGAATTACTGAAAGCTAAAAGTAAGCCTGTCATACTGGAAGGTTGTTTAAAAGGCCTTAAAAAGTTAGACCGAAACCAACAGATCCGAATGATCGCGTGGTTGTGCGTCATCGCGAATGGTGATGGTTTCATGGATAGGTCTGAGTGGCAGTTAATTTACAAGATATACCATAAAGAACTCCATTTGCCGCTGGAAGAAATTTTCAAAGTCCAAAAGGAGCTTAATCGTCAGTCCCGCGAAAAAACTTTTGCTTAACCTCTCAATTTATTAAGATGCTTGCGAAGCGATTCTATCGGTATGCCATGTTCACAACGGTATGGATATTCATATTTGTATGCTTAAGTTCACACGCGCAGCTGCAATTCAAATATCATCCGCGTCAAACCCACTCTGAACTTTCAAAAGATTTAATACACGCATTGGAATTTCAGTTTTCCGTAGAGGATAAAAATATGCCAAGCAATAGGGAGGTGCGTCGTATCAACTTTGAGCGAAGAATGTCTTTTATGGAAAAGGTTTTTGAAGGAGCCTTTATAAAGGATGACTCGCTGGAGACGTACGTTGGAAATGTACTGAATAACCTTGTTGAACATAATAAGCTGCAACCCCATCCAAGACGGGTGTTGGTTTTATCCAGTCCGTACGTTAACGCTGTCTGCTATGGACAGGGAATTTACGCTGTTACGATAAGTCTGCTTAGTAGAATCGAGAATGAAAACCAGCTTGCTTTTATCCTTGCACATGAGCTTGCACACGATGAATTGGGTCATATCCGTACAAGAATTATACAGGAAGCTGATCTGGATTTGAAGGAAAAAGCACGGAAACAAACTTTTAAAATCATCTCAGGGAAAATCGACAATAAGGAAATTGAAAATTTTCGGAACCTTATCTACGATTACTGCAGACATAGCCGAATGAACGAAATGCGCGCTGATTCTATGGCATTGACACTGTTGCGTCATTCGAATTACAATGAGCAAGAAATTTTCCCTGCAATGACTATCCTCCAGTCTACGCAATCGCCGAAGCATAAGATAGGGGCGGAGTTATTTTCGCCCTTTCATACTGCGGATCAGCCTTTTCAAGATTATTGGTTGAATAATAGATTAACCGTTTATAGCAAAAATTATATGGGTACTTTTCTGTACTCGGCCGATTCAATCGAAACACACCCAACTATTGCCGCAAGGAAAAACGCCTTAAGGCCCTACCTGGGCGTCGAGGTAGAAAAAGCTGCAGGGCAGCCGTTGGAATTTGTAAACGCAGTATCAGAGATGGCAGCATTTGAAACGGTCGAAAGTTCTTTCAAAAACAGACAATACGATTTATCACTATATTATGCGTTGCAGCTTTATAACAGGTATCCCGAAAATTCATATCTAGTATCAAGAATAGGAAAAATCTTAACCGATCTATACGAGTGTAAGGGCCTACCGAAGTTTGAAAATTATGTTGCGAAGTACACGCTTGACTATGGCAATGAGTTAAAACTTATCAATAATTTTCTTTACAACGTTTCGCAGCCTGAATTGGGTAAAATTGCCTTTCATTTTTTGAACAATGCTTTGAACTTCAATCCGGCGGAAAAAAACCACTATTATTTATTGTGGAAGATAAGCTCATTGACGTACCGAGACGATCTAACTATTAAGACTTCGGGTGAATACAGATCCAGGTTTGGTGGCGGTATTCAGTCACATAAATTCCAATAAAGGACAACGTTGCCGCAATACAGTGTCAATTTAATGCTCAAATAGCATACGCAATGCGTTCGGGCGTCAATTTAGGAACCGGCCTTTTTAAATTCTCGTCGCTACGGTATATTGTGCGCAAATTGAAAATCACTTTATGAGGCTCGGACAACTCGCCAGAAAACTTGACTTACGGCCAGCTGAAATAATTGAATTTCTGGCCACTAGGAATATCCGTCAGGAAGACGATGTAAATGCGAAGCTGGCTGATGATTATGTTGCGCTGGTTTTTCAGCAGTTTGCACCGGAAAAGAAAGTTGAAAAAATTTCAGATGCTGCTCCCGTTAGCATACCCGCTGATCTAACCAGCGACGAACAAGTATTTGATGAGAATATCGAAACAGCGTCGATAGAAGAAACCGAAGTGTCGGAAAAAAATGAGGTGATAAAAGCACCAAAAGTTGAGTTGTCGGGATTGAAAGTCCTCGGAAAAATCGAGCTCCCTGAAACAAAGAAGAAGCAAGCTGACTCACCACAGGAAAATTCTGAGCCGGAGCGGCCTAGAGAATTTAGCCGCGAAAGGAGAAGTTCCGACTATAAAAGAACTCAGCGACCAACGAAAAATCCAATTGCCCTGCAACGCGAAAAAGAAGCACTGGCCGAGCAGAATAAAAGAGAGGAAGAACTGGAGCAGAAGAAGGAAAAACGTACTCAAAACTATCTTAAGAAGGTAAAGGCACATCAACCTACCAAAGCAGCCAAAATCATAAATGAAGATGCTGAAGAAATGACGGCTGCCGAACTTGCGGAACCACCGAAGACGTGGATGGGAAAATTTATCAAGTGGCTAACCACATAGGCAATCCGTTGAATTGATTGAGTGCGGGGCGTTGAGAATATCGAACAAGGAATATCGAATATCCCTGCCTTGCCGTCAGGCAGGCAATGATGAAGTGTCCGGTAGCAAAGGGCTGAGCGATTTTGTCTGGTATGCTCTATGCTTATACAAAAGCTTCACTGAAAATTGAACATTGATTGTTGATTGTTGAGTGTTGGATATCCATTCTATAATGAATATCCAACAAGGAACATCGAATATCCCTGCCTTGCCGTCAGGCAGGCAATGATGAAGTGCAAGGGTAGCAAAGGGTTGAGCGATTTTCTTTGCAGATGATCAACCGAATCTTTTAATTCACCTTGACAAGCTCTACCTCAAAAATCAAAGCGGAGTGTGGAGGAATTTGACCGCCGCCTGCGCCTTGCGGCCCATAAGCCAGATCACTCGGAATAAACAAAAGCCACTTGTCGCCTTCATGCATAAGTTGCAACGCTTCTGTCCATCCAGGAATAACCTGATTCACCGCAAAACTAGCCGGCTCACCACGTGTAACGGAGCTATCAAAAACAGTCCCGTCAAGTAGCTTCCCCGTGTAGTGAACGGTAACATTGTCAGTAGCAAGTGGAGCTTTTCCCTTTCCAGATGTGAGTACTTTATATTGTAGTCCGCTCGGTGTTACGTTTATCCCTTCTGCTTTTTTGTTGTTTTCTAAAAAAGCTTTGCTTTCTTCCTGCAATTTTGCAGACTTCCGTTCCATCGCCTGCTGCATGTATTCCTGAACCACGGCACCACTTTTTTCCTGGTCCATCTTAAGCGGCTTAGCATGATACGTGTCAGCGAGAGCGATCGTGAGAGATTGCATATCCAGAGAATCGCCGCCCTGCATTTTTAAGTTAGAACCAATAATGACACCCAGGCCATAGCTGGCTTTCTTGTGAACGTCGCTCGTGTCGGCTTCCTTCGGTTTCTTCAATTCTGCTATCTGAGCTTTTAATGAATTTACTTCAGCAATCAATTCCTTTTTGGATTGCGAAAACAAAGGGATACTAGCCAATAATGTAAAACAAACAATAATTAATCTCATGCACCTTTTTTTAAATCAGGGCACAAAGAAAAGGAAAATAAAAAGCACTACCCATTTATCGGGCATTTTTTCTGGAAATCCCGCTATGCGAACGATTTAAAGGCGTTTAAAAATTCAAAATTTTGAATCGTCTCTGATAAATCAAAGCGCTCCAAACTGTTTGAGAAATTTTTCGGAATTGGCCCTTACATTTTCTGGAGGATTCATTTTTAAGGATTTTTTGAAATTAGCGACGGCATTTTTTTCATCCCCCTTTATGGCGTAAGCTTCGCCCAAGCTATCCCATGCATTGGCGCTTTTGGGAAATCGTTCGGTCGCAAGTGTTAAAATTGCGATTGCCTTGTCGTATTCTGATTCTCCGAGGAGTTGATATCCGTAAGCGTTAAGCTCGGCTTCAGTAGCAATTGCCAAAGCTTCTTTTTTTATTTTTTCCGCCTCAGCCAACTTGCCGGTCTCTTGTAATAAGCCTGACTTGATATTGAGGTTGGTAAAATTATTTGCCTGAGCGAGAGCGAGGTCAATCCACTCGAGGCCCTTATCCATTTTTACTTTATTCGTCAGTGTATAGTTAGCTGCACTGGAGTATCCTCTCCAATTAAATCCAACCGGACCCTTTAATTCTTCAATAGCATTTACCAGGACAATATCATCAACAGTAAATTTTATTACTACCGGAAATTGTTTTTTCTCCCAGCTAAGCACGAGTTCCGCAGAATTTTTGTCAACGGGAATAAAATCGAAAGTGAGCCATTCTGTGAAAGCTATGTCGCGGATTTGAATTGGCGCACGAAGCTGATCTCTTTGAGCGTCGTACCAAAAGCTTCCCCACGACTTATAGTCTTTTGATAAAATAACTTCGCCCGTATTGTCTTTATTGATGACAAAAAACAAACCGTAGGAACCTGCTGGAACGTCGTTACCCTGCACGTTTGCTGGATGGGAGAACTCGATCACGGTATTTGAATTAGCTCCAGCCCGCCACGGAGCCTCCTTGCCGTTTCCAAAGGACTGTGCATTCCAGCCATAGGGGACAAGCTTACCCCAGACCTCTCGCGCCTTGACGGCCGGCCGGGAATACTTTACTGTGATTGTTGAAATGCCAACGGTTTGCGAAACGGTGGCTGCGGGACTTGAAGACGGTGTTGTAATTTGTTGCGCAAATAATGGGAGCGAAAAAATGGCGCAGACAAGAGCGCCGATCATGGACGTAATTGTTTTTTTCATATGGTAGGTTAATGAGTTGTAAAGGATAGCGAAATGTACATATACAGCCATTAAAAGCTCTCCCGTAAAATGAGGGAATTATACGCCCGATGTTAACGATGTTTCCCACTTCCCTTGCTCATCTTTACTATACGATAAGCCATTGCTCATTACATGAAATTCCTTTCCATTCGAATCTGTAAATTTTCGCTTCTCATATACCTCAATACCATTGTTTTCCCTCGTTAAAAAAACAATAAGGGCCCTCAAAGACGGACCTACATCGCTCAACCATTCATCATCGCCTTCTCTAACAAACGCCTGACTCATATTCTTATACTTTGTGGTGTTACAGGATAAACCGATGAAAGGAGCAAAGTGTTCCTGACCGTTCAGATCGAATGTGGGTGATGCTCCTTATCTTGTGATATGAAAACCAAAGAATGTCCTTCATGCGCTATGGAGATCGACGTGAAAAGCAAAGTTTGTCCGATTTGCAAATATCAATTTGCAACACAGCCGCCCTTTTTAAAATGGGGAGCAGTGTTTTTGGTAATTCTCTTTTTACTTTATTTGATTTTCGCTCGCTGAAGTTATTGAAATTACCTACGGCGTTTTAAAATGCGGCTTTACTTCCAACGTCGACTTTTTATCTACATATAAATGTATTGAGTACATCATGATTATCGTGATAATCATCGCACCGACGACAACATATCCTAATGTATCATAATGTTCGAGTTTTCCCCCTGCAGTTTCCACAACAATTTTTCCTGCCACGTACGCGGCAATACCACCCGAAATTTGTTGAACAGACGAATTTATGCTCATAAAAGACCCGCGGTCTTGTGGAACAGGAACAGCGCTTACCAATGCCGAAGAAGTAATGATTCGCGATGAAACTCCTGCGAACATGAGGATGTTTAGGATAAGAACAATCCATAACGGCGTAAGTCCGAGGTTACAATAGATCACCACAACAACCATTGTCAAAAGGGAACCTGCAACGAAGATGTTATACTTTCCTAACTGATCGCTGTACTTCCCGATAAGTGGGCCGACAATCATAGAAAAAACCCCCGTTATCATGTAAAGAAGTGGCAGTTGATCTAATGAAATACCCAGGTTATTAACACTAAAGGCGCTGGCGAAGGGCATCATCATAAAACCACCTGTCGCAAGCAAAGTTGTAGCAGCAAATGCCCGAAGGTAGAGAGACTTTGAAATTGTTTTGAGGAAGTGTTCAAACGGGTTTCTCGTTGACGGAATTTTCAAATGGCTATCTACAGGCCTAAGGAAGATGATTATAAAAATTCCCACAATAATACAAATACCTACGATCATAAAGAACGGTGAATGCCATCCCATTTTATTAGCGAGGTACAACCCTATGGGTATACCTAAAACCTGGCTGGAAGCGAAAGACATCTGGACAAATCCCATAACGCGACCTCTCACCTCGAGTTTAAAAATATCGGTGATAATCGCAAAGCTTATGGAGCTCAAGACACCTCCGAAAATTCCGGTGATAATGCGCGCAATTAACAGCTCATGATAGTTATCTGCCATGGCACACAGCGTCGTACCGATTATAAAACCTGCATAAAAAAACAATAGAATTTTTTTTCGATCAAACCGGTCAGCAAATCCAGCGGCAAGAAATCCTGACGCCCCGGCACTAAACGCGTATGCCGAAACCACCATACCAAATTGTGCTGGTATAATGTTTAACTCGGGCATGAGAATAGCTCCCAATGGAGAGAGTACCATAAAATCCAGAACGACTGTAAATTGGAGAAATGATAGTATTGAAATAACAAATACTTCATAACGGGTGAATATCTTTTCCTTCATGTGTATTAATAATTTCTTGACCGACACATGAAATTCCCTGGCGTTTGTGCAGTTGTAATCATGGCTTATTTCATGAACTGGTATGATTGTTAATCAATCTGGTAATTCCTCGCATGCAAAACCTGCATCACGCAATAACCTGATAACGGCCGTCGGCTGTAATTGCTCGCATTCGATACGAAGAACTTTATCGATGTCATCACGATCGATATTCCATCGTGTGATATTGGTTTCTGATGCGAGAACCCGGCCGACCTTTTCTACGTCGTCGTCGGATGAAACGTTCGTTTTAAATACCAGTACTTCAGAAAACAAAGTATCGTATATAGTGGTAGCGCTCATAATTTTCTAAACTTAAGTTCTAACATCAGGGTTTCAACGCTTTCAAAACTAATTTGAGGGTCTGATTCATGATTTTGTCATCCAATACGAATTTTTCCGGACCGCCACGAAGTCCGCGGCCGGACATGTGCATTTTCACTAATTGGTATAGCGGGGCGAATGCGATAGACCAATATACTTCGATAGGAAGTTTTACCAGCTCTTTCCGGCTGATGCCATGTTGGACAAATTCATTCATTGCCTTAAAAAATGTATTGTCCATTTTTTTGGAAAACCCTTCGTGATAGGGGGAATATTTTATTTGTTCTAAAAAATGCATGCTGGTTGGATTTTCCATGCAGAATTTCGCGCGATTAAGCCATTGTATTTTTAAACCTTCTTCGAAACGCATCGAAGGATCAAACCCTTCCAACGTAGCGTCTACCATTTTTTTCATCTCCTGCAACCATAGTTGAAATATCAGGTCGTCACGGTCTTTGAAGTAGATGTATATCGTTGCTGGTGATACTCCCGCAGCCTTGGCCAATTTTTGCATGCTGAGTCCATCAAAGCCATCCACTACGGTCATTTCAAGTGCTTTTTCGCGAATGGTTAACTCTTTATTTTCGTCGCGGGTTCTCATATCTGATACAAATATAAATGAATGTTCATTCTTTTATAAATTCTAATTTAATTTTTTTCAATATGGATAGGTGTTGAGGGGGGATGGGCCATGTTAGCAAAGACCTAATACTTTTTTGAGTTTTACTTTTGTGCCCCTGTATGGCAAGGGTCTTTGTGGCATTTTCAATCATTTAATACTGAGGCCCAAAGGCCTAAGGAGAAACAAAGTTTACGGGTAAATTCGTAGTAGCATTTCATTGGTGTCACTTTCATTTGGAATTTTTTAGCACATTTCATAACTCTGCCATCATCCTCTGCGTACTTACTTATCTATGATTAAATCGGCTCGAATAGAATCAATCGACCTCCTCCGTGGAATTGTAATGATTGTTATGGCTCTTGACCACGTAAGAGACTATTTTCACGCAGATGCGTTTCTGTATGATCCCACGGACCTGAGCAAAACCAGCGTTGCTCTTTTTTTCACACGCTGGATTACACACTTCTGTGCCCCAGTGTTTATATTCCTCGCTGGCACTTCAGCATTCCTGATTGGCTTGAGGAAAAGCAAACAAGAGCTATCGGTGTTTTTATTAAAACGTGGAATTTGGCTCATCATTCTTGAACTGACCATCGTAAACTTTGCATGGTTTTTCAATGTGCAGTTTTCTCTTATAACACTTTTTGTGATCTGGGCACTGGGGATAGGAATGATTGTGTTGGCTGCTTTTATTCATTTGCCTTTTAAAGCAATCTTAGCGATCGGCGCTTTGATGGTGGTTGGTCATAATGTGTTCGATAATTTTAAGGTTGATGGCAATGGTCCAGCGGCAATTTTGTGGTCTATGGTGCACCAATTTCAGGGATTTTCATTATCAGAAAGCTATTTCCTTTTTATTGGATATCCGATTATCCCTTGGATCGGCGTCATGATGTTGGGATATTGCTTCGGAACTTTTTATCAAACGACCTATAGCCAGACTGACCGGAAAAAGATTCTCCTTTATCTAGGGTTTTCGCTCATAGCGCTCTTCGTTTTAATAAGGTTAATCAACGGTTATGGTGATCCAAATCCATGGTCGACGCAGCCGAATCCCGTCTTCACCGTACTATCATTCTTAAATGTGACGAAATATCCGCCATCCTTACTTTATGTGTTGGTAACATTAGGTCCGGCCATTTTATTTCTGGCTATTTCAGAAAATTATTACGGCAGTGTTTCCCAGAAAATTAAAATATTGGGAAGAGTACCGATGTTTTATTACTTGTTGCATTTGTATCTGATACACTTGCTGGCACTCACCGCTGCTCTTCTCACGGGATATGAAGCATCTGATATGGTCTTTAATACCTGGGTAACGAATTCTCCAAACCTTGTCGGATACGGCTTTAGCCTGTGGGTTGTTTATGTTGTTTGGATCAGCGTTGTCCTTATACTGTACCCGTTGTGCAAGTGGTACGACACGTATAAAGCAACGCAGCGTAGTAAATGGTGGTTAAGCTATTTGTAAGCATAAAGCTTAAAGTTTTGTCTCCACGACTTCGAGTAAGGAGGCTTTCAGCTTTAAGCTTTCGGCTTACTACTTAAGCCCAGTTCCTTTAGTTGCTCTTCAGAGATAGTCGAAGGGGTGTCTATCATGACATCTCTTCCGGCATTGTTTTTTGGAAAGGCGATAAAATCGCGGATGGAATCTGCGCCACCAAAAAGCGAACACAACCGGTCAAAGCCAAAAGCAATTCCTCCGTGAGGGGGAGCGCCATATTCGAAAGCTTCCATTAAGAAACCAAATTGCTTTTTCGCTTCATCTTCTGAAAACCCCAGGTGGTTGAACATCATCTGTTGCGTAGGCCTGTCGTGAATACGAATAGAGCCGCCACCAACTTCGGTTCCATTGATAACCATATCATAAGCATTGGCGCGCACTTTACCTGGATCGGTATCCAACAATTTAATATCAGCAGGCTTGGGTGAAGTGAATGGATGATGCATTGCGTGATAACGTTTCGTGTCCTCATTCCACTCGAGCAAAGGAAAATCAAGCACCCACAATGCAGCAAATTTATTTTTGTCGCGGAAGCCAAGTTTATCGCCCATGAGCAAACGAAGCTCATTTAATTGCTTGCGCGTCGAAAACGCCTCCCCGGCAAGCAGCAAGATGAGATCACCAGGCTGTGCGTTAACTTTTTCAACCCAGCCTTTTAAATCCTCGGAAGAATAAAATTTGTCCACCGATGATTTTATCGTGCCATCGGTCCTGTATTGAACATAGATCAAACCTTTCGCTCCAATTTGAGGGCGCTTAACAAAATCTGTAAGTTCATCGATTTGTTTGCGCGAATACTCCGAACATCCTTTTGCGTTGATACCCACAACCAGTTCTGCGCTTTCAAACACCGGAAAATTTTTGCCTTTCGTGAGCTCAGTGATCTCCACAAATTTCATTTCAAAACGGGTGTCTGGTTTGTCGGAACCGTAGAATTGCATTGCCTCATCATATTTCATACGGGGCACTTCCGGAAGGTCAATTCCCTTCACATTTTTAAACAGATGTCGGATAAGTCCTTCGAAGGTGTTCAAAATATCTTCTTGTGTGATGAAAGACATTTCGCAATCTATTTGCGTAAACTCAGGCTGTCGATCTGCACGGAGGTCTTCATCCCGGAAACATTTTACGATCTGATAATATCGATCAAATCCGGAAACCATCAACAATTGCTTGAATGTCTGTGGCGACTGAGGAAGCGCATAAAATTCTCCGTGATGGATTCGCGAAGGAACAACAAAATCTCTTGCGCCCTCCGGCGTTGATTTGATGAGAACCGGTGTCTCAACTTCAATAAAATTCTGACCGTCCAGGTATGCTCGCGTATGTTGTGCCATCTTGTGCCGTAGCTGTAAGCTTTCACGTACGGGGTTCCTGCGTAGATCGAGGTACCGGTATTTCATGCGTAATTCATCTCCGCCGTCTGTATCGTCTTCGATTGTGAAAGGTGGAAGTTTTGCCTGATTTAAAACCGTTAGTCCGGAAACTTTTACTTCAATTTCACCCGTCGGAATTTTATCATTCTTGGAAAGCCTCTCCACAACAACACCTTCTACCTGAATTACATATTCCCGTCCAAGACTTCTACCGATCGACAAAATCTTGGCTTCTGTTTTCGTTTCCTCCAAAATCAGCTGGGTGATTCCATATCGATCGCGTAAATCAACCCAAAGCACGCTGCCTTTATCCCGGGAACGTTGAACCCAACCGGTAAGGGTAACGGATTTATTTACGTCGGATAACCTCAATTGACCACAAGTGTGCGTTCTTAACATCTGAGTTTTAATTAATTTAGCGCTGCCATTCGGGCAGACTGGCGCGAATTTAAGAATACTTTAGTATCCGTAGATGTATGCAAAAAATTAAAAGTGTATTGCCGAAATGGTTTTTTTTATTAAGCCTGATTTTATTGGCAGCAGACCGGCCAAAGTTGGTAAAAGTTAAAATCAACGACGAGATAACAGTATCCATCCCTCAAGGGTGGAATCCGATGGATGGCCTGGATTTTACACAGCGATATCCTTCAGTCAGGGCTCCATTGGCCGGCTATACGAACCTTGACCGGACAATTGATTTTAGTGTCAACGTCTCTGCAACACAATGGCCTGATAAGGACTTAGCGCTGGCTCAAAAATTTTTTAAAGCAAGTTTGATGAGTATGTTTGACCGTGTCGAAATGATTAATGAAGGTGTGCAGGAGGTTAATAAAAAGAAATATATTTTCTTTGAATTTGATTCCCGCGTCAACGGAGCGAGGCAAGAAGGGCTACAAGATCCGGTACTACGTTATACATATATTCAGTATCTTTTAGAACCGGGCAAAACGCTCGTGTTTTCCTTCAACTGTCTCCGCCGTGATAAACAGGAGTGGCAGGAAACCGCGAGGTTGATGATGAAGAGCGTTAAAGTGAAAAGCGTAAAGCTGAAAGCTGAAGGCTAGTGCGTGCCACTCAACGTTTCTGCGAAAAGAGAATTTGGCGCGTTGAGAAAGTATTGAAGTGCATCGGGCTGACAGCATTCAGTTCACAGCTAACAGCTTATAGGTGCAGCTCAA
>DASQTN010000654.1:0-4734 GCA_035641895.1 Chryseolinea sp.
AACTCACCACCTCTCAGAACTGTCATTAGCAGCGAAGGGCCGGCATGAGCAGGTCGGGCGAAGGATCCCCGGCGACGGTGGCTATGAAAAACCCGAGACAGGAAGTTCTGCGTTACTTCCATGGGATCCTTCGCTCGCGCCGCCTACACACATGCCTCGCTCAGCCTGCCTGCGGGCAAAGGCAGGGATGACATTTTTCATAGGAGAGAGAGAGAGAGAGTGAAAAACATCACAGGGTTACCCAATCGCGTCCCGTCTCCAACTAGTGTTTGCCTACGAAGTCCATTGACTACGAAGCTCACCGTTATCGAATTTCAATCTTTGCAGTATATTGGTTTCCTTTTTGATCTTTAATTCAAATGCGACTTTTACTTGTTTTTCTTGGACTGGCTGCGGTTGTGCTGATCACTTTTTTTATCTGGGGTGATTCACTCATGGAAATTTTTTCGCAGGCTGGAACAATTGCCTGGCTCGAAGGCACTGGAAAATGGGCGTGGCTGCTTGCTGTTGTCCTGTTGATGGGCGATCTATTGCTTCCGCTTCCGGCAACCTTAATCATGGCGGCCATCGGATACATTTATGGGCCCATAGCTGGGGGGTTGATTAGTGCGGGCGGATCTTTTATGGCTGGCTCTTTGGGATATTGGCTCTGTCGCTCGTTAGGAGAGAAGACAGCCAGACGTCTTTTGGGCGAAAAAGATTATACGCTCGGAAAAAACTTATCAGGGAATGTCGGGGGTTGGGTAGTCGTTCTCTCCCGTTGGCTTCCTGTGTTTCCGGAAGTTATCTCTTGTATGGCGGGGCTCACGCGAATGCCGGCGCCTTATTTTCATGTAGCGCTTTTATGTGGCTCGTTACCATTGGGGTTCATCTATGCATACATAGGACATACAGGGATTGAGCATCCCGCGCTTTCCATTGGACTAAGCGCTGTTGTTCCAGCGTTGATTTGGTCGGTCATCAGGCCTGTTTTTCAAAAGAGTGTGAAAGATCCGAGTGCTTCAGCATAGTTAACGCTTGGTGAACCTTTGTGTCCTTGTGATTAGTGGCGAGGCCACCCATGTTCTGCCACAAAAACTCCAAGGCACGAAGGGTCGCAAAGTTCATAAAAAACGAAACTGTTTTTTCAAAGCGGCTAAAAAGATCCGAGGCTGTGAAAAATTTACCTTTGTGAATCTTTGTGTCGTTGTGACTTAGTGGCGAGATCCTAATTTCTCCATAACGACTCCCAAATTGTAGATAAAAAAAAAGAGACTGTTTTACAACAGCCTCTTTTACCCAGACTTAGCTTCAACTATTTTTTTCCAAATAACTTATAACCAACTGAAAGTTGAACGTTATAGTTTTTGTATTTCAGTTCATCAGAATCTGAATCAATGATATTGCTAACGCCCTTTACGAAACGGAAACCGAAGTTCAAGCCCATTGGCAAGTCGATACCAACACCACCTGCAATACCGAAGTCAGATCCTTTAAAGGAGTCTTTTACATCTTCGTCACCACCGCCGTCATACTTTGCTTTTGCAGACATTAAAAAGCCCATCTGAGGACCTAAATGTGCACTAAAAAGTGGCGTAAAATTGTAACGAACAAGAACTGGAACAGTGATGTAATCCAGTGCCAGTGTACCACCGTTTTGCTTGTAGCCTTGACCCGAATAAAGAACTTCAGGCTGAATGCCTAACTTTTCAGAAAGCATGGCTGTTATATAACCACCAACGTGAATGCTGGGTCTGAAGCTGGGACTTGCAGTAAAACCCATTTCAGAACTCTTGACTGTTTGATTTGCCAAGTTCAAGCCAAGCTTTACACCACCGCTGATGCCTTGTGCATATGCACCAACGCTGATTACACTAAGCAATGTTAAAAGGGATAATAATTTTTTCATAGTTTGTTGATTTAGTTGAACAAAAAAATGTACAAAACCCGCTTCACCCATCCCTGAGGGTGCATGTTGATTTTATATGATACAATATTACAGGGTGCAGAAAAACTAAACTTAGGATGCTGAAGGCGTTGGTAACGCAGGTAGGTAATGTGTTTCTTATTAGGTATTTAACGGACCATATTTCGGATCCTCCTTCAAAATAACGATAAAAACGCTGAATAGCTGGTTACCATTTATTTGCGCAAAAAGCGCATCGAAATTCGTTATCAGATCAGCTAACGTTTCTTAAAAATCACGTTAGGCCTATATTTTAACGTTGGCTTCGCAAACTTCGCAATAGGCCTTGCCCGGGAAGTATATGTAAAACGTGGAAAAGCGGCCTAGTTGCGAGCACCATTGCTATTGTTTTTGACACGTTTCGCTAACTGTTCTGAGGCGCTGGCACTGCGATTTTTACGATATTACTTTCTCCAAACATCTTGAAAATCGAAACGATCGATTTATGCCGGTAAATCATGAAGTCCTTTGGTTCGTGACTGTCAATTTTAAATGAAACCCGTACCCTGATCTTCGGGTCTTCGATAGCAGTAAAATAAAATTCTATGTCCTTGACAGCGTTTCCATCCAATTCCTCCAGAGCCTTCCTAACCATTGATTCCACATATGTCAGTTCCGTTGTGTTGGGCAGCGCAAAATCAAGTTCAACGTTCCGATTTTCGGACCTTGAATAGTTGATGATCGGCTTCTGAAAGATGTCTTTGTTTGGAATGATTACGTACAAGCCGGCCGTTGTTGAAAGCGTAGTGGACCGAAGCTCGATATTTTTAACTGTGCCAATGAAAGCGTTGGTTTCGACTTTGTCGCCGATCTCGAATGGCCTCCGGAATGCCATATACAACCCGGAAATAAAATTGGAGGATAGATCCTGAAAGGCGAAGCCGAGTGCAAGTCCAATGATACCAACGCCCGCGAGCAGGGATGCAACTGTTTTGTCAAGATTTAAAACACCCAATGCTATCGTTAAGGCAAAAAACATAGTGAGCGTTTGAAGTATGACTGATATCACGCCACTTACAGAATCACTTTTTGAAATTCGTTGTGTTATCTTGAAAGAAATATTTCGGACTAATTTGCCAATGAAGTAGGCTACGACGATGATAATTATAGCAATAGCCAGGTTTGGCAACATCTTGATAAGTATTGTAAACCAGGATTCAAGTTTTTCTAAAATGAGTGTTGTCCAAGGTCTGATATCCATAATCGTTAAATTTTTACAAAGAATCAGCCTGAATCACGATCGGTCGTGAATTGGCTAATGGATAATACAACTCACTTCAATTTTTGTTATTTGAGCATTGTGGAATTAATTTCTCAAACCAGCCCTTTGGAGAGTAGTCATTTCGATTTCAAGTCAGGAAACCTGTAATTCTGTAATAATTTTTACTACCAATAGTAAAAACACCAACAACATATGGCCTGGAAATTTTTAACAAAGAGAAAGGAACACAAGCCTAAGTCAAAACTTCGCGAGTGGCGTGAAGCCATTGTATTTGCTGTTGTCGTCGCTACACTGGTCCGTTGGGGAACTGTAGAGGCTTTCGTAATTCCCACCCCGTCTATGGAAAATTCGTTGCTCGTGGGTGAATACCTTTTCGTCAGCAAGTTGCATTATGGTTCTCGAACGCCAAGAACTCCCTTGCAAATCCCTTTGACTCACCAGAAGATATGGGGAACGGAGATACCGTCATACCTGACTTGGATTGAGTTACCTTCACTTCGCTTACCTGGATTCAGCAGTGTTCAGCGGGAGGACGTCGTAGTGTTTAATGTACCGGACGTTGAAATGAACGACGGTGTCGAAAGACCTATTGACCTTAAGACGTATTATGTTAAGCGCTGTGTGGGAATCCCTGGCGATACCATTAACATTAAGACCCGCGATCTTCGGGTAAATGGTAAACCGTTAACCAGTCATCCAGGGATGAAGTTCAGTCACCTGGTTACAGCAAATGAGGAGCTCTCAGACCGTAGTCTTTCTAAGCTTGGTGTCGATGCCGACGATTATTTTTTCCTTGGAAGAACCAACGACGGTAAGGCGTTGTATAAAATGTTTCTTTCGGATGAGCAGTTAAAAGAAGCGAACAATGCACCTTATATTCTCGAAGTCCGCGATGATTATATGACGCACGATGGTCCCGACGCGGATATCTTTCCAACATTGATGAATACGTCGTGGAACGGCGACAACTATGGTCCAATGGTTGTCCCGGCAAAGGGAATGACAATAACAGTGAATGATTCAACCCTCGGCCTGTACGGGGAAACTATACGCTTGTATGAACATCACAAAAATGTCAATGTTAGCAATGGTACACTAACCATCGAGGGACAGAAAATGGACGAATATACATTCAGGCAAGACTATTATTTTATGATGGGCGATAACCGGAATAATTCTCTTGACTCGCGCTATTGGGGTTTTGTTCCTGCAGATCATATTGTTGGTAAACCACTTTTCATCATGTTCTCGGTCGATAAATATGCTGATCTACTTCATAGAATACGGTGGGACCGATTGTTTACGTCTATTAATTAGTACCTTAATCCTGGTCACAAAGAACAAGCTTAAAGTGTATACTGTTAGAAAAGCGGCGTCCGAAGAATTTCTGGAGATCGGACAATTAATGGTTAAAGTTTACGCTCAGCTGGAAGGATTTCCAACACCGGAAGGACAACCTGAATACTATAAGATGCTTGCCAACGTCGGGTCGTTCACTACAAAATCAGGAACGGAATTACTGGTTGCTACGTCAAGTGATGGAAAAATAGCCGGCGCCGTCGTTTAC
>DASQTN010000655.1:0-2853 GCA_035641895.1 Chryseolinea sp.
CCATTGACCAATATTCCCTACTGCTGCCTCCCGTAGGAGTCTGGCCCGTATCTCAGTGCCAGTGTGGGGGATCAACCTCTCAGTTCCCCTACTGATCATCGCCTTGGTAGTCCATTACACTACCAACTAGCTAATCAGACGCATGCCCATCCTTTACCTCCTCAGATTTAATAACCAAATGATGCCACTCAATTATATTATGGCGGGTTAATTCGAGTTTCCCCGAGCTATCCGCCTGTAAAGGGTAGGTTGCATACGTGTTACGCACCCGTGCGTCACTCTTGGTAGAATATTGCTATCCTACTTACCGTTCGACTTGCATGTATTAGGCCTGCCGCTAGCGTTCATCCTGAGCCAGGATCAAACTCTCCATTGTATTAAATTTTTATGAAGCAACCAGCTTTCAGCTTTAAGCCTACAACTTTTTACCTCACTGCTGTCGCGATTACCCTCTTTTCAAAGAATCAATCCGCCAGCTTACTTGTTTTGTCTGATTACCTGGACTCGTCTTTTTTATCCTTCTTTGAGTTTCCTCTTAAAAAGAAATTTTTTGCTTCCAATTCCATCTCTGGAATCTTCCGCAGGTCCGCTATCAATTATCATCCATTCAATGAACGTGTTAACTAGAATTACTCCCTAGTTACTTGCAATTCCGTCTTTCTAAAAAGACCAGATTTGAATTTTTCTTCCGCTATTCCCATTGAATCCTACTGATTCAATCTTACCGCTTTTTCTATTTTGGGAGTGCAAAGGTAATCGATTTGACATCACTTCCCAAATATCTTTTCAAAACTTTTTTTGAGGATTTTTACTCCGGATTATCTCAAGCAAAATTTCTCTGAAAAGGTTCCATCATCCGAAAAAATTTCCAGGCAGAAGAAAATTTTTTTAAAAGTGTTGCGAATTCTTCGCCTTTTTGAAAAGTGGCACGGTGCTGCATGGCTCTCCAAACATCAAGCTGCCGGCAAACGGTTGTAATTGATTCACAACTTCAACATAAATAGCAACAGGCACGTCCACCTTACTGCACCCTTTTATGACAACTTTTGCATCTTTAAAAGCAGACCAGTCAATTTTTGAAAGTGCATTTCTATAATTTTCGATTTCCAACTCCTCCAATGAGCCGAAAATTACACGCCTGGCGAAAGGTCTTAGCGCAATGGCCAACAGCATGTAGGCCCACGTTGGCACAATAGCGTCAGTGGAACACGTGATTGCCACCAATTTATCTTGATATTGAGCCCAGTGGTGCGTTTTTATAAAGTCGCGAAAATCTTTTTCACGCAACAGCAATCCTTCATAAAGCTGATCCTTAATATCCAGAAGTGTTCTGTCACCAGGTTCGTAATAATCTTCAAGATTGAACGTAGCCAGTGCACTATTAGCAACTTTATTTATTATTTGCTCTTCCTCATTCATGTTTTAATTATTTTTTGATGGACATCGAATATCCATCCGTATTACAATGCCTTTAGTGCGTGAATATTTTTATGCACTATAAAACAAAAATTTCACTTGATTTCGTTCAGGGCTTGGACTTTCTTTTTAAAGAAGAATTCCTTCAGATAATGAGGCACAAAATCAAAAAGGTTTTCCACCTCGCCCTGCTTAAGTTTTCTAAAGGCAAGCTCTCCAAGTTGCCTTGCCGAAGGATTTACATCAGACAAAAATCTAGCATTCTCATGTGTTATCACCTCGCGACATTTCGACGCACCATCTCCAAAAAAAACAACGGGTTTTACTTTTAAATACTTTTCAAAGCTACTGTCGCCGACGACCTCCGATTTTACAGGCTCACAAGCTTCCAAATCCGAATTAAATACCTGACAATAAACTTCCATGCGGCGTGCATCAAGCATAGGACAAAGAAAGTAATCCCCAAAATTAATTTTGCCCACAGCGCTTGCCAATACCGTTAAGGTGGGGACGGCCACCAATGGAACGTCCAGCGCATAACACAAGCCTTTCGCCAACGAGGTACCAATACGCAGACCTGTGTAAGAACCAGGCCCTGACGACACAGCAACCGCATTGATATTGCCTTTTGTTATTTCCGAAGCTTTCATCAATTCAGCGATCAACATTCCCAATTTAGACGCGTGAGAATATTCCTGATGAACTTCCATTACGGCAATTAGCTTTCCGCTATCATGTAATGCTGCAGAACAAACGGCTGTCGAGGTTTCAATACTTAAAATAATCGCCATCCGGGTTAGTTGACAGAAAGTAGTTTATTATATCTAACTGTGTCGTTCAACACCTTCCTGGCTTCTAGAATGGTTTTATCATGTTCCAAAGAAACGTCCGCTTGTCCCTGATATAAATCGTAATGAAAACCAATTTGCTCCTGAAGAATGCTTACGATTTCGTCCTTATAATTCGCCAGGTCAGCGGATTTGCTCCCCTGGACTTTGTTTTCAAGTTCCTTGAATTCGCGATGAAGCTGTTCGTAATAACGTTCTTTTTTTGCCACTTCAACCAATTTTGAAATATCGTCCTCTAACGCGGTAGCGTAAGAAAATTTCTGGCTCTTTACATAGCTCAAGAAATTTTCGAAATCTTTGTCAGTAAGGCGGAATGTTTTTAGATCAGGCTTCACCGGATTTTCTGCGCAGTATTTAGAGGCAAACTCAAACACCAAACCGGAATTAATGAGCGCAGAGGTAATTGCTCCCACGTACTCATCCTCAACGCTAATGTCGGGATCCAATCCGCCGCCGTCAAATACCTTTCTTCCCACCCTTGTTTTGAATTCGGTCTTCAAAGAATCTGCATATCGTTCAACAGTTCCATCATCCTTTCGGTGCGCATAATCTAATGCCTGAATACACCTTCCGCTCGGAATATAATATT
>DASQTN010000656.1:0-7693 GCA_035641895.1 Chryseolinea sp.
AATGAGACAAATGACAGACTGAAGTCCGCGATGGGCGGTTCGGATATGGCCGCGATGAAGAAATTGATCGAAGACCTGGAAATTGCTGATCCCGTATCAGGTACAAAAAACTGGACAGATGTGCGTCAGTTCAATTTGATGTTCTCAACCGAAATGGGATCGCTCGCGGATGATACTAACAAAATTTATTTGCGACCAGAAACTGCGCAGGGAATTTTCGTAAATTTTCTCAACGTGCAAAAAACCGGCAGGATGAAAATACCATTTGGTATTGCCCAAATCGGTAAAGCATTTCGCAACGAGATCGTTGCCCGCCAATTTATTTTCCGCATGCGGGAATTTGAGCAAATGGAGATGCAATTCTTCATTAAGCCAGGGGAAGAAATGAAGTGGTATGAATTCTGGAAAGAAAAAAGAATGAAGTGGCATAAAGCATTAGGATTAGGTGATGATAATTACCGCTATCACAATCACCTTAATCTTGCGCACTACGCAAATGCTGCCTGCGATATTCAATTTAATTTTCCTATGGGCTTTAAAGAATTGGAAGGTATACACTCCAGAACAGATTTTGATTTGAAGAGCCACGAAAAACATTCTGGAAAAAAACTTCAATATTTTGACTCCGAAGACAATCAGAGTTACATTCCATATGTAGTTGAAACGTCGGTAGGCTTGGATAGGATGTTTCTTTCAATACTTGCAAAATCATATATCGAAGAAAAGCTTGAGGACGGAAGTGAACGTGTAGTGCTCCGGATTCCGGTGCCGCTTGCTCCTGTTAAGGTTGCAATATTGCCATTGATAAAAAAAGATGGACTCCCTGAAAAAGCAATGGAGATCATGAACGAGCTCAAATACGATCTTCGTTGCTTTTACGAGGAAAAAGATGCCATTGGAAAACGATATCGCCGGCAGGATGCTATTGGCACTCCATATTGCGTTACCATTGACCATCAAACTTTATCCGATAACACGGTAACGATTCGTGATCGTGACACCATGAAACAACAACGCGTAAATATTATCGATATAAAATCACAATTGATCGAGGCATGCTCGATCAACAATATTCTCAGGAAGATCGAGCAATGATAACATTTATCGTGCTCCTGGCGGTCGGTGCTTTCATTTTATACCGCTTCGATCGCCAGCTAAAGGAAGGATATGCCTATGCAGGACGGGCGGCTGCGCCGTTGCGTACGAAGGTTCTTCCTGTGCCCGAGGCTTATCGGGATATTTTACAAAAGTATTTTCCCTATTACCGTCAGCTTGACGGTGCTGCTAAAAATAAATTTGCGCAAAAAGTCTGCTTCTTCATTTACCGAAAAAGATTTATTCCGCGCAATATAGATGAGGTAACGATGGAGGCGAGGGTCCTTATCGCGGCCACAGCCGTACAACTGACGTTCGGTTTAAATGATATTTATCTGGATCATTTCAATAAGATCCTGGTGTATCCCGACGACTATTATTCGTCTATTACAAAGCGTTACCACAAAGGCGAAGTAAATCCGCGTTTTGGAATTATTGCTATATCGTGGCAAAGTTTTATTGATGGCTTTTTAAATCCTAAGGATGCGATAAATCTGGGGCTTCATGAAATGGCACACGCTTTACGACTTGAGAATATAATTCGAAGCGAAGGATACCAATTTTTTGACGAGACTTTAGTGAATAAGTTCGACGAGCATGCAGTAAATCTTTGCCGCGTCGTTAACTGGAGTGAAACCTTTTTTCGCCCTTATGCTTGCGCCAATGAGCATGAATTTTTTTCAGTGGCGGTTGAAAATTTTTTTGAGCGCCCACATGAATTTAAATCATCAATGCCAGACCTTTATAGCATACTGTGCAGGCTTCTCAATCAAGACCCGAGCCAGCTGCCGGAACCGAAATTTCTTTAATAATCGCACGACCCTTGAACTGGAGCACCCTTCTATCTTCTCAACGATCCGGACAAAAAGTACTTGCATCCGAACAATACCGCAGTGCTTTTGAACAGGACTATGATCGAATAATTTTCTCACATCCATTCAGGCGTTTACAAGACAAAACGCAGGTTCATCCCCTGCCCGAGCAGGATTTCGTCCATACACGGCTGACACACAGCCTGGAGGTATCAAGCGTCGGACGTTCTTTAGGAAAGCGTGTCGGGGAAGTGATTTTACAACGGTATCCTGAGCTACAAAAAGATTTATCACTGTTTGATTTCGGCGCCATCGTGGCCGCCGCATCCTTGACACACGATCTGGGTAATCCACCCTTTGGTCATGCTGGCGAAGATGCCATATCAGATTTTTTTGCGCATCATCGGAATGGGCAATTTTTTATGGATAAAGTCGATGCTGAATCGTGGGCCGACCTGATCAAGTTTGAAGGAAATGCCCAGGGATTTAGAATACTTAATAAAAATCAATTTGGACTAAAGCTGACTTTCGCCACGCTTGGGGCATTTACAAAATACCCCTGTCCTTCGTATTTTCCCTCACGTGATAAGCTTCAGCGCAGTCAGAAAAAATATGGTTTTTTTCAAACTGAAATGCCCCGCTTCATGGAGGTAGCCTCTGCGTTGGGACTTGATATGGTAAAACCTGGTGTATGGAAACGCCATCCCTTGGCATTTTTGGTGGAAGCCGCCGATGATATCTGCTACAGCATCATTGATCTTGAGGATGGATGTAGCTTGGGCCTCGTAAGCTACAATGACGCTAAAGTTCTTTTTGAATCAGTCATTACTAAAAGCAAATCAAAACTTGGTAAGCTCGAATCCATTGGTGGCCAGGCTGAAAGAATCGGATATCTCCGGGCGCTGGCCATTGCCGATTTGATGGATGAATGTTCGGCTCTTTTCCTCGAATATGAAAAGAACATCTTAAATGGAACTTTTGATCAAGCATTATGTGATGTATGTGCTTCCCGTGATTCGCTGAAACAAATTATTACTATCTCCATTGAAAAGATATATCGTGCAAGAAGTGTTGTTGAGATCGAGGCTGCAGGACATGAAGTAATACCCGGGTTGTTGGATGAGTTTACGCAGGCAGGAGTTCACCTGATTGAGCAAAAGGTGTCTCGAAAATATGGTAATCTTCAGAAGCTATTACCGACCGACATAGCCGCGAACATTAAATCGAATCCCGGAAATTATTACCGCATGTTGCGCGATATCGTGGATTTTATTTCCGGAATGACCGATCGTCATGCAATTTCCCTATATCGTAAAATCAAAGGAATGAGTCTTTAAAAAAAGAAACTAGCAAAATAAATTTATCTTGTTACTTTCGTTTTGAAATAGATTCCCGCATTGTGGTCAATGTAAATACGTTTCAAAAAAACATCATTTACTTCGTCGTAATTTTAATTGGATCACTTCTCCTGACCGATATATTACTTACGAGACACAATAATGCTATTATAAAAGGCAACAAAGACCTCCAAATTCAAACAGAATCAATCAAAAGGTATCACGATCAGATCGGGCGAATCATAATACATTCGCTTGATATTGGCCTCCGCGGATATGCAATTTCCAAAGATGAAAGCTTTGCGAAGCCTATGGACAACGCACGCGCGTGGAACGATAGCATTTTTTCAAACGTAGAGCTGCCGCTTAAAAAATTAAATTACGAAATGACCACTTATTATGCTTTGCAAGATTCCGTCAAGGCATATATAGAATACTGCTACTACCTGAAGAGTTTATTGAAACAAAATAAGACCGAGGAATTTTTGAAGTTATTCGGCACTGACAAAGGGGCTGACCTTTGGGGACAATACCTTGCATCTGAGGAAGAAATCCTTGCCTTCACAAAAAAGGTGGCGGAGCAGGCCGAACTCAATTACGAAACAGCGATGGGCCGCAATCAAACCTTACAAATTGTTCTTTTTCTAATTTGCTTCCCAACGTTGTTATACACCGCCTATTATACCGGTAAGACATTCAGGCTTACAGATCTTTTGCGCGAAGCGGAAGCCGATAAAAATAAAATTCTCACAGAATTAAATACAAACCTCGAACACAGTATTGCAGCAAGAACACAGGAGATTGCAGCACAACATGAAGAAATGATCTCTCAAAGCGAGGAGCTCGCAGCACAACACGACGCCTTGTCATTCCAAAACAAACAACTCTTCGAAGCCCAAAAAATAATTGAAGGCCAAAATTTGCAGATCCAGCAAAAAAATGAAGAGCTGGAACAGGAAATAGAAAAACGCACGCAAGAACTTCAGAATACAAACCGCGAGCTGGTTGTCCACAACAATCAGCTGGAACAATTTGCTTTCATAGTAGCACACAACTTAAGAGCTCCATTGGCGAGAATCCTGGGACTCGCCAATGTAGTAGAGCTAAGCAAAACACTTGAAGACAAAGATGTCGCCCTGAAGAAAATTGTAACATCCACGCAAGACCTGGATCAGGTTATTCGAGACCTGAATCTCATTTTAAATATTCAAAAACATACGAGCAATTTGGTTAGTGTTGACCTTACAGACGCTTTTAAGCGTGTGCTCAAAATGCTGGAAAAAGAAATTGATGAGACGCGAGCGCTGGTTATAAAAGACTTTTCCTCGGCGGACAAAGTTTATGCCGTCGCACCTTATGTCGAAAGTATTTTATACAATTTGCTAAGCAATGCGATTAAATACAGGGATCCAACCCGAATTCCAATCATTACACTCACAACGGAAGTTGAGCCAGACTTTGTCTGTCTAGTTATTTCCGACAATGGCCTGGGCATCAACCTTGGCAAATACAAGCAAAATATGTTTACGCTCTACAGACGATTCCACACTCATATGGAAGGCAAGGGCCTGGGACTGTATTTAGTTAAAACACAGATCACTGCACTAGGCGGAAAAATTGATGTGGAAAGTGAGCTTGATAAAGGAACAATTTTCAAAGTGTACTTCAAATACTAAGATCAGCCTATACGCCGTACAGCCATATTTTTTGAGCCTGTAACCGCAAAATCGTTAGCTTTGGCACCTATTTAATTCGTCTTTTTCATCATGTGGAATAAGATTGCTGATTTCGTGATCAAATACCGGCTGTGGCTTATTATTCTCATAAGTCTCATCACAGTCGTTATGGGATATTATGCGTCGAAGGTTGAGATGAGCTACGATTTTGCGCAGACAGTTCCGCTGGAGGATCCCGATATGATTGAACTCACTAAGTTTCGAGCTCAGTTTGGTGAAGACGGAAATGTAATCGCCGTCGGGGTCAAGGACAGTTCGCTTTATCAGCTTAAAAATTTCCAGGCGTACCAGCAGCTCACCCGTGATATCAAAAAAATTCCGGGCGTTAAAGAAGCTATCTCGCTGCCCGTACTTCCAATAATTCTAAAAGATACCGCAAATACAAAGTTCTATTCGAAGCGAATTTTTCCGGAAGAAATTACAACCCAAGCCGAATTAGACAGCCTGCTAAAGATTGCCGTCAATCAAAAAATATATTCTCAACTCTTGCTTAACCTAAGAAATGGCGCTCTCATGATGGCTGTATCGGTGCCTAAAGAAGTTATGAATTCCTCCAGACGCGAGGCAGTAGTCCAGGCCTTGCAGGATGCCGGAAACAAGTTTCAGCAGGAGACGAACATTGAAATACATTATGCCGGTCTCCCCTTCATCCGTACACTTGTCGCCAATGCAGTCCGAAAAGAAATGCAAATTTTCCTATACGGTTCTGCCCTGATAACGGGTCTCATCATGTTTGCCTTTTTCCGATCCTTTAAGGCAGTACTGTTTTCTATGATTATTATCGGTATTGTGGTCGTATGGACGTTAGGTACCCTTGCATTGCTAGGATTCAAAATCACCTTGCTTAGCGGTTTAATTCCTCCAGTAATCGTAACCATCGGAATTACGAATGCTATTTACCTGCTAAACAAATACCACCTGGAATTTGCCAAAACACAAAACAAGCTGGAAGCCATTCGTGTGGTCGTCCGAAAGATGGGACTCGCTACATTCCTTACCAATCTAACGGTGGCAATAGGGTTTCTTACATTGCTTTCGACCGATGTTATCATTCTCAGAGAATTTGGGATCGTCGCTGGCTTAAATATCATGGCGCTCTTCTTTGTAAGTCTGATCATGATTCCTGGAATATTTTCATGGTTACCCGTTCCTACTGAAAAGCATTTGAAGCACTTGAATCTCCCCATGATGAGGAGCTTTCTGAACCTGATAGATCTCTTCGTACACCGGCATAGACCAAGCATATATATTGGATCACTGGTTCTTGCCATTATCTCTGCTTACGGAATGTTTCAGCTTCGTTCCGTCTCCTTTATGGTCGACGACATTCCTGAAGAAAGTGCGATAAAAAAAGATCTGAAATTTGTCGAGACGAACTTCAATGGTATTATGCCATTGGAATTTGTAATTGAATTTCATACAAAAAAAAGAAGGCCGTTATTGGAAATAAAGAACCTTCAGATGGTTGAAAAATTTGAGAATTTCTTGGATTCTATTTCAGTGATGTCGCCCCCAACGTCCCCGCTGAGCTTTATTAAGGGTTTTAAGCAAGCCTTTTATAATAATAACCCTGACCGATATCAAATACCGAACACCAATCAGGAACGTGCATTTCTTTTACGGTACATGAAAGGTCAAAATGACAGCACCGGTTTAGTGAGGTCTTTCGTGGATTCAACCTTTAGCAAAATGCGTATCAGCACGCGGATTGCCGATATCGGATCTACCAGGTTGGATTCTTTGGTCCAGGTCATTGAACCGAGAATGAAATCAATTTTTGTTTCCACTGGCAAAGATTCAGTTTCAACGAGCATTACGGGGTCTACTAAAATATTCATCAAGGGAAATAAATTTCTTATTGAAAATCTAAGGGAAAGTTTGTTGCTGGCGTTTTTACTCATTACACTTTCAATGGCTATCCTTTTCGCCAATGTACGCATGATCATTATCTCGCTTCTTCCGAACTTACTCGCGCTGATGATCACTGCAGGCTTGATGGGCTATTTTAATATTCCATTGAAACCAAGCACTGCATTGATCTTTAGCATCACATTCGGAATTTCTGTTGATAATTCCATTCGCTTTCTTGCAAAATACAGGCAGGAAATCCTTAGCAATAATTTTTTTATCGCACGGGCCGTCAGCGACAGTATCATGGAGACAGGGAAAAGCATTATTTATACCTCGATAGTTCTCTTTGCAGGGTTTATTATTTTCGCATTCTCATCGTTTGGAGGAACTATCGCCCTGGGTCTATTGACGTCGATCACGCTGGTTATTTCCATGTTTACGAACCTCATCCTGCTTCCTGCATTAATCATGACTTTTGATAAACCAAAAAGACGGAAGGACGAACACCTCCTTATCGATGATTTCGACGCCAGCTTCTATGGGGAAAGCGAGGACGAGGAAATTGATCTCAGCAAAATCAAAATTCATAACAGGCATCCATCAGCTGAATAGATCGGGTTAGACCAATCACACAACGATAATTAGCTACGTGTTTTTTTACCACTGATAGAAATGCGGAGGTTTCGCGGTCAAAGCCAAAAGTGAACTTCAAGTAAGTTGAAAACGTAGGCCTTGAGTATGGGGAGAGAAATTTCTTGATCTTCACGCTCTGGACCCATCACGCTTTTCTACCGTTTAATGTGGCTGTGGACTTTACCCAAAAACAAATATCTTTGCGGGCTAAAATTGCCCCAAATAGGGT
>DASQTN010000657.1:0-2920 GCA_035641895.1 Chryseolinea sp.
ACCGCCTGTCACCTGCGTCTGATTCTCTAAATCATCCGGTGGCTTATATCCGTAGAAATCCTCTGCCCCTGCCTCCCAGTCAAAATCTTCGACTTTATCCCAATCGGCTTCACTTTCAATATCACCATAATTAATTAAGTAGGTTCCCACTCCGGTTACCTCTTCTCGGCTAGCAAATGATAGAAAAGGTTTTGCAAATCCATATACAGAGACTTTCGTATTGTCTTTAATCGGTATAAAATTAAATTTCAGGTTAACAGTTAGCGAAATCAAGCTTAGCGTTCCGCCACTCAAATCAAAATACAGACCTTCATGATATGAATCTCCTTGTGGATCGGTATAAGGACCACCAATAAAAACATTATTGAATCCAGTTTTATCGGGGTCATATTTAAAGCTCAGATACGAAATCGAAGGTCCGACAGAAAATACTCTATTCATGCGCTTCACAAACCCCGCCTCGACATTAAATCCTACACTGTAGTCTCCGATGTTTTCTCCTAATGTAAACGAAGGACCAAAACCTAAAAAAACACTTTTACTTCGATCGATCCGTTCCCTTTTTTGAATAACACCTTCATCTTGTGCAATGATCGTGTAAGCACTCAACAGAAAGCCAGCAAGACATACAATTCTTTTCATTCGTTTTAGTTTTTACTCTTTTGATTACGGTTTCTGATTTTGAATATTTCGGGTTGTGTGAATACGCGCCTTCACTTTACATTGCACTGTTGATCAATCAACCTGTAATGTACAATCGGTTTTTAAATTTTTGAATGAGAATCTATTGGAGCTTGAAATAAAATTCTCCAATGATATTAGAGCTATCCCATGTGTATTGTTTATCTCCCGACAGTCTAAGTACATTCATACGGACATCCTTGAAGACTTGTTCAATCGTAAGATTCGGCTTCTTTAATGCTTTAATGAGCTCTTGGGTATAAAGGCCATTTCGACCGGCGCCGTCAGAAGCGACAGATCCGGGAGATGTTGCGTACGCTATAAATGATCCCCTGGCGCGTTTCATTTCACCGAGACCTGAAGACACAGACCTCGTTGTAGCAGGAAAAGGATTATTCCGGCAGGCATCTAAAATAACAATGTTCATCCGCGAATTAGAACGTTCCATGTTTGCCAGCACCATCCTCTGGACTGGAAAACACATGCGTGCGACGTCATCCTCAAACTTTACATCTGCATCGATAGGAACCAGGTAGTTTTCATCCTGATATTGAACGCCGTGGCCGGCATAGTAAAACAACCCGACCGTCTGGTCTCTCGGACCATTCGTTAACTTTTCATGGAACTTCCGCATCGCCTCGCGCAATTGTACATAGGTACAATTTGTAATAAGCTGGACTTCAAAATTTGATTTCCTAAGTTCGGTGGCGACGTCGGTGGCATCATTTACCGGATTCTTAAGAATACCTATATCCTTATTGTAGTTGCTGTTCCCGATCACCAGGGCATATCGCTTTTCATCCTTATAAGCGGTCGCTAGCGCCGGCACCAATCCGGTATTTACCTGCTGAACAGCAGATGACTCGTTTTGATTTCCGGGTGCAGGAGCGGCCTGCTGGTTTTTCGTCGTACTTGCATTGTTCTTAACGATAACCTGGGTCGTTTTCTTTTCCTCGCCGGCGTTTCTGGAAGCTACCGGTGCAGCAGTTTTAAGATTAGAACTCCCATGAACGGTAGCAACGGCTATTTCCTTATTGGTTGGATCGGTGGTTTTCGCTAATGCGAGATCTTGTTCCGCCGCTTGTTTGTCGCCATGTTTTGCATGGAACTGAGCTCTGTCCGCAAGAATCTGCGCTTTGACCTTTTTATTTTTGTCGCTATAGGATATAGCCTCTTTGTAATTCGATTCAGCATCACTTTTCTTTCCTAAACCATCATAACAGCGCGCTTTATACCAATGAATCACCCCTAGATTGTAATGCTTCAAAAGAATGCTTTGGTCCAGATCATCGAGCGATTTCTTATACTCATCTTTGTAATAGTATGACTGCCCACGATAGAAATACAAATCCTCGTCAAGACGTTTATTGTGGGCCGGATTGGAGAGAATTTCAGAAAACGACTCAATTACTGCGTCGTAATCCTTCTGCCTGAATTTCGCCACACCTTCATCAAATTCTTTAAAATCCTGGGCCAGCCCTAACGATGATACAATAACTAAAACAATGAGACTAAAAAGTGCCTGTTTCATCTGTTTATAATTTTTCTTGATCGACTAATGGAATTTGCCGGATTTGTAGCATGCTGTTGGGCGGTGATAAATGAGGGCTCATTTCAGGTTATCAGCGGGTGATAATTTCAAAGGTAGTTATACGTTAAAACTTTACGAACGTTTCTACAAAAGAAGTTATCGGCTAAAAATCTAAAAAATGCTATTTTTAGGGTTCAGATACATGAGAAGAATCCTTTTATACACGTTCCTGCTCTTTTTCCTCCTGCCCTCATGCAGCAACCGCAACAACACCAAAGTTGTAAAACCCAAATATCATCACCGCTTTTACGACCGTAAAAAAGACAAACGTACCAAGCGCACAAAACCTATGAAGGTTCAAAACTAGGGTAAGGCACCAATACTTGCCACGAAGATACTAAGGCACTAAAGTTCACTAAGTACAATCTTGGCTTTCTCTGTGAACCTTTGAGTGTTTGTGACTTAGTGGCTATTTCACCCATAGGCAATTAGGACCATCTGTTAGCGCGAAAATAGCTCTCCATTTGATTGTCGCGTGATTTTCCCGCCTAATTGAGCATTTCATAAGATGGGGATTCTTCGCCCTTGCGCGCAATTCAAATCTCCTCTCCCGCCAGTTGTCGGGCGCGGCAGAATGACATGTTTTGTTTTGGTCGAAGCACCACCTCTTACCAACCACCTCTTACCACTTACATTCTACACTAATCC
>DASQTN010000658.1:0-2508 GCA_035641895.1 Chryseolinea sp.
CAAGGTAATTGGCCTGCCAGATCCGATCTTGACTGAAAAGATGATCGCCTGTATAAAACCGAAAGACAATGTCGAATTGACTGATTTAATGTTGTATAAATATCTGCGCGAAAATCTCGAGCCGGAGAAAGTCCCGCAGGAGATGTGTTTCATTGATTCGTTTCCCCGCGGCATCAGTGGTAAGGTACAGGTCGAGGAACTAAAAAAAATAGTCACACAAAAAAATTCTGCACCCATCGCGAAAAGCGAAGGGGTATTGGATACAGTAATAAAAAACGCAGCTTCCATTTTCAAGGTCGCACACAAGGACATAAACGAAACGAGTTCGACCCGAACGGTTTCGGGGTGGGATTCACTGAATCATCTCGCTCTAATAAACAGACTTGAACAGGTATTTGATGTTAAATTTTCGACATCCGATATCATGGTTATGACGTCGATAAGTTCTATTCAAAATGTTATCCATAAAAAGTTACGGTAATGTCTGAGGAAGCTCCGCCATTAGGTGTATGGGCCTTTCCCATCGTCCTATTTTTTACTATTGTCTTGTCATTTCTTTCCTATGCATATTCTGGGTATGGACCCTACAAGCGGATTTTGGTGCAATCCAACCAAAATCTGGAAAAAGCATTGATTGAAAACACAAGAGACACGTCTGCAATATCTATAGTCATCCTGGGATCTTCGTTAACGGAACGGGCCTTGATGAATCCTAAAGAAATTGAAGACAGCATTTCGAGTTTGACAAATAGAAAGACAAAGGTGTTGCGGGTGGCTTTGAACTATATGAACATGGATCTTGCCACACGCATCGATTTCTTCGACTATGTAAGCAAAAATCCTCCGAACTATTTATTTATTGAAAATTTTGGTCTCAATCTGGATGACAATGATTCAACTTCAATAATTCCTGTGCCGATTGATGCCGCGCTGTTGCACCTTAGAAACGTAATTCGAAATATGTTGGGAATGGGCGTGCACGACAACTATTACACCAAGTGGTATACCTTTGACCTTAAACCACTGCCCGGCACCGATTTTTACTCAGACAAATTTGACAGCTTAACTTTCAAATCGTTGCAAACAAAAAAATGTGTGGTAAGAAAAGTGATGCAAAATGGCGTTGCTAACAGTGCTTATAATGCATTGATGGAAAGGAATGCAAGGGTGATTTTTCTTGACATGCCCCAATCCAATAAACTTCAGACGAATTTTCTCGACCAGGCCTCAACGGCTGAACTCAATGAAGTGCTTAAGTTTTACAAAACACAATATCGCATCGACTATTGGAGATTTCCCCGCGTGATGGACGATTCATGTTTTGCTGACGGGGCACATTTAAATTTTAAAGGTGCTATGCAATATCAGAAATGGTTTGTTTCTGAAATTGCTTCAAACAAATAATATGAAACTGCTCGCTGAAGTTATCTTGTTTGCAATACCCATGGTCATGTTAGCATGGACGTTGCCAAGAAAATATGTATTGCTCTCTCAAATTATTATTACTGGGCTGTTCATTGGCTACAAATCGCCGTTGTCATTTCTCATACTGGCGAGCATTACCTTTGTCAACTACTATTTGCTCCATAAAGCTGTTATAAGCAAATCAATAAAAATTGCGATCAGCCTGTGTATTTTAGTCGCGCTTATCGTGTCTGCAAAAATTTTATTTACGATACATGATCATTGGATCATCCCGTTGGGAATGTCGTACTACATATTTCGGAATATTCATTACACCATTGAGAGTTACAATGGGCGGATTCAAAATGAAAGTCTGCTGTTCTATCTTGCATACAATTTCTTCCTTCCGGTCCTGATCATCGGCCCTATAAATCGTTATCCGGAATTTATTCGTGATTGGCAAAGGAGACGTATCAATACTGAATATTTTTCGCTGGGCCTTCAACGCATCTTGTTTGGCGTATCAAAAATTGTAATCATTGGAAATTATCTTCTCACTTCGAAAGTTGCTGCATTTATATCGAATTTAGATGCAAGTCATGCGTGGCTAAAAGCATATCTGGAGACTATTTCATTAGTATTGAATGCATACTTTCAATTTGCAGGATATTCCGATATCGCGATTGGGATTTCTTTGCTGCTCGGTTTTCGCATAATGGAGAACTTTAATTTTCCATTCCTCGCCAGCAATATGCAGGAGTTTTGGTCGAAATATCATATGTCGCTCTCTGCGTTTTGCCGGGATTACATCTATACACCCATTGCATCATACTACAGGAAGCCGATGTTAGGGATTGTAGCTACCATGATCATCATTGGCCTTTGGCACGAAATAACGCTACCGTTTTTGTTATGGGGTGCATTTCAGGCAGCAGGAATATATCTTGCATCGCTAGCTAAAAACATTCCCACAAGTATGGTCACGAAGAATGTGGGCAGAGTGTTTGTGTTTAATTATTTCTGCCTGAGTTGCGTCATCATCGATTACGAACAACTGGGAAAGGCACTGGACGTTTATAAAACTTTATTTTTTATCAATTAGCC
>DASQTN010000659.1:0-11743 GCA_035641895.1 Chryseolinea sp.
CAATTTAACATTCGGACAATTTCGAAGCGCATCAACAGGACTGGTGATTTGTTCAAAGGGGTTTTGCAGGAAAAATTGAATATGCAAAAAGCTTTGAAGAATCTAGGACTCTAAAGCAAAATTAAAAAAGTAAGACCTTAACAACAGTGTGGATGGATTGTTTTATCGTTTAAGGGAAATATAAACCAGATTTAACCCTAAATCGACAAAAATCTTGTCTCGTGATGACTGACATCATGACGAGGATTTAATTCCTAAGGTACTTTTCGCCATCTTGATTAGAGGAGGCATTGTCCGATCAGGTCAGGATGGGTAGAGATAATTATCGTAACAGGTAAAAAACTAATCATCTGGAAATCAGAAACAAAAACTGTGGTTTGATCAAGGAGGCAATCCTGATTAAGAAAGACCTAATAGAATAACTGTTTTAAAAGGCACTAAACTATTTGGTCCAGAAGCGGGGTTTCCCCGCTTTTGTTTTTTTGGACAATTTGCAGCAATTTTTGATATCTTTCATTTTGATGACCGCTGTCATTTAAATAGTATTGGTAAGGCAATACCTTGCTGAAAATTAAAACGTTATTTGTTTTTAGCAGGAGGCCCGTGTTAGAGGGCCGCTTTTTAACAGGTTATGAATTTAGCTCGAATTTATAGGGTTGCATTAGGTTTGGTTTTGATACTGGGAATTTTCATTGCAGAATTAAGCTGGAAATTTCACGGCGTTTTATATTTAATTTCAGCCATTTACATCCTGATATTTTCGACGAACCGTAAACAAAGTTATGTCCTAGCAGTAGCTACCTCGTTGTGTATTATAGCAGGTTATTTTCTTTCAAGTGAATACGAAACCTACTCGTCGGCCAATATAATAACGCTGGCAATTGTTTTAAGTACAGTATGGATTTGCCTGTATGCTAACGAGAAACTTCAGCGTTTGCAGCAGGGTAGAAAACATGACGCCGATCTTCTAAAATCTCTCACTACGCAAAAAGACCAGGCGATACAGCAATTGCAGATAGCGACCGGGAATTTGATGCAGCAAGTGGACAAACGAAAAATCGCCGAACAAGAGCTCTTAAAACGGAAAAAACTGCAGGACGCGATGGCTCATAATTTCCCCAATGGAGTCATTTGTGTGCTTAACGCGGATATGAAGTTCATCCTTGCAGACGGCGGAGAAATGGAAGACCTGGGTCTGAGTAAAAACAATAAAAAAATTGATAACGCTATATTTAATTTGTCCGCGGTCGATGAATTAAAGAATGCATTCAAAGGCGAGCATGTATCGACCGAATTCCGGATGAACAGCAAGTCCTACACCTTAAATGGTGTTCCTATTGCTGACACGAATAATGAGATCAATGAGGTGTTGGTTGTAATTAGAAATATTACAGACCAAAAAAATCTGGAAAATAATTTGATAAAGGCTTTAGAAAGAGAAAAAGAGTTGAACGTCTTGAAGTCACAATTTGTGACGATGGCGTCCCATAAATTCAGAACTCCTTTGAGCACCATACTTTCTTCAGTGTTCCTTTTAGAGAACTATACGGATGCTGATTATGAGCTTGAAAAAACTGCTTTTTTTGACAAGATAAAACGGTCCGTCCATAATCTGACAGCACTATTGAATGATTACCTGTCCCTCGGCAAACTGGAGGAAGGGAAACTGAAAGTGACCTACACCTCTACTGACATAAAAGTGTTTTTCGATGAATTTCTACAGGAGATCGGGTCGATAAAAAAGGTAAAGCAAAAAATTCATTTCAGCCACGAGGGAATTGACTGTACGGTGATGACAGACAAGTTTCTACTCAAAAACATTTTGACGAACCTTTTGTCAAACGCGATCGAATATTCGCCGCATGACGCGGAAATTCAATTATCAGCTGAGTTAAAAAAGGACACGTTGAAAATACGTGTGACCGACCAGGGTATTGGAATTCCAGAAAATGAGCAGCATCAAATTTTTAAGCGTTTCTACCGAGGCCAGAATGCAAATAATGTTGAAGGAACAGGCCTGGGCTTAAATATTGCGAAAAAATATATCAGACTTTTAAAGGGAACAATCGAATTCACCAGCCAGCTTAATAAGGGTACAACTTTTATTGCCATTATTCCTGTAATGAATGTAAATGTTTTAGAAAAACAAGCTTAATATAGCATTCTGAAAGGCAATCTAGGTTCCTATGAAATATACTGTATTGTTGATTGAGGATAATCAGGAGATGGCTGAGAACATCTGCAGCATTCTAAAACTCGCACATTATAACGTTTTAAGTGCTCCAAATGGAAAAGTGGGCGTGGAAATGGCGCAACAACAGCACCCGGACCTCATTTTATGTGATGTAATGATGCCAGAACTCGATGGCTATGGAGTTTTACATATACTTAATAACGATCCCGAAACAGCTCACATTCCATTTATTTTCCTGACGGCTAAAGCCGACAAAAATGATCTAAGGATGGGTATGAACCTCGGCGCTGATGACTACATTACTAAACCCTTTGAAGGCCATGATCTGCTAAAAGTGGTTGAGATACGGCTGAAGAAAAATGAATCATTCAAAGCAAACGTCAAAAACGATTTGTATGACGTTAATACATTTTTCAACAAAGCACGCGAGCTAAAGGAGTTTCAAAAACTTTCGGAAAACAGACCCACCCGCATTTTTAGAAAGAAAGAATTTGTATTTATGGAAGGTCAGACGCCTTCTGATCTTTATTTTATTATCAGTGGCGAAGTAAAAACCTACAAGGCAAATTACGATGGCAAGGAGCTTATAACAGGAATTCATTCAGCCGGTGATTTCCTCGGCTACGTTCCGTTGCTAGAAGAAAAGCAGCATTATGAAAGTGCGGAAGTTTTAGAAGAATCTGAAATTTCCATTATACCAAAACAGGACTTTTTAACCGTTATCTATTCCAGTAAGGACATTGCGCGGAAGTTCATTAAAATGCTTTCTAACAACCTTATGGAGGCTGAGAATCGGTTGCTTGACCTAGCATATCAATCTGTTCGACAACGCGTCGCAGGCGCCTTACTTAAGATTTACAACCAGCATAACGTCCCAAACAAGAAGGAAATAATTACCATCGCCCGGAAGGATATTTCAAACATGATCGGAACAGCCACCGAATCACTGAATAGGACGCTTGCCGATTTCAAAGACGAGGGTTTGATCGAAATTTCAGATGAGGGAATCAAGATCCGTGAAAAGGCCAAATTGGAGCATCTGGTGATGGTTTTTGCAAATAAGGTGGCAAAAATGCGCTAGTGATATTTAGGATGTAAGGTTTTTGAGCATTTTCAAGTTTTTTCAGCAATCGTTTTCGGGTTCTCTTGATAAAAAAATAATACGTTTTCAGGGATTTTATTTGTTTAAACAATTTTTTCGCCGCCTTCGTCAACTTCCTTAATCACCTGACAGTCAATTCCATTCCAATTGGTCAATTTGAAATTTTCCGAGATTCGCAACATCATGAGGAAGATTTTCTGAACCGATGATTTTGGTCATCCGAAACTAGCATCGACGACTATACATTTATGACATGTTTGGCTCTAAAATCTGTACTTATGGAAGATAAATATTATTCCCGCTTGATTAAGATGATGGTATTTATCCTGGATTTTTATCTAATCTCTTTAGCCTTTTCTTTAACGAAAAAGTTAGGCTTTAGCGCTGGTATTCCGGCTAGTCAAGAAACATCATTTTTCGTAATTTTTAGTTTGGTGTGGGTGATCGCAGGGTTTTTCAATGAGATTTATCGAATCAATAAATTTAGTTTGATCAGAAGTATCAGCTTTAGCTTATTCGGTACGCTGTTAGTTCATTTCTGTTTATTATCCATCATTTTGTTTACAACGAAATCCTACCAGCTGAACGTGCAGTTTTTACCTTTTGTGTATCTATTAACGGCGGCATTTTTTATTGGATCGAGAATCGTTTACAAGCTTACATGGAAATACTTTGAATTTTCCGGATTTGATCAGCGTCAAGTAATTATCATTGGTGCAACACGTTCGGGAAGAGCGTTGTATAACTTTTTTGAATCGCACGATTTTTCAAAATATAATTTCAAAGGTTTTTTTGATGACAATGCGGATCCTTTAATCGTTCAAAAAGAACTGGTCAAAGGAAAAATTAAAGATGTCACTGCATTTTGCTTGAAGGAAAATATTGATGAAATCTACTTTGCCCTTGCTCCTGGTAACGATGAATTGTTGAAAGAGATTTCAAGATTCGCAGACGATAATTTTATCTACCTGAGAATTACGCCAGATTTGGGTGATGCGGTAACTGACAAATACAACGTCTTCATGCTGGATTCAATTCCGGTCTTGACTACAAGAAAGGAACCGCTAGGCGTAGCGTTAAATGCGGGATTGAAAAGACTATTTGACATCGGTTTTTCATTGCTTGTAATACTTCTGATTTTCCCGATTGTAGTACCGATCGTAGCCTTGGCCATTCGATTGAATTCTCCAGGCCCGATCATATTTAAACAGTTGAGACAAGGAAAAAAGAACAAGCTTTTTGAATGTTATAAGTTCCGGACAATGTACACTCATAATGTTTCTGAGCGTCAGGCCACAAAGGATGATCCGCGCGTAACCAGAGTGGGCCGGTTCCTTCGGAAATCAAACCTGGATGAGCTTCCACAGTTTGTTAACGTTTTGATGGGTAACATGTCAGTGGTAGGCCCTAGGCCGCACATCAGCAGCCAGCAGGATCAATACTCGAAAACAATAGAGAAATACAAGGTTAGACATTTCGTAACTCCTGGAATTACCGGCTATGCTCAGGTAAACGGTTTCCGTGGTGAAACTAAAGAAGTGGGGCTTATGGAGAAACGTGTTGAGTATGATGTTAATTATATGGAGAACTGGAGTCTCTCCCTCGACATCAAGATAATCTTCCTGACAGTCTGGAACATGGTAAGCGGCGAGAAAGGCGCATACTAATAATAAACGTTAACAAGAAAAAAGCTCGTTCCAATTCACATTCGAACGAGCTTTTCATTTATAGACCTGTTTGAATACCTTTTATCGTTGATTTGCCTGTCACGTCATGAAGCCCTGACCACAGCACCTTCCCAACCCCATTCAACAAAGAGGGGAATAGAATTGCACAGAAAGAGCCTCTATAACCGCTTCTTTGCCCAGTCTGCCACGGTCTGCCCAATGGAGAGAGACGAAGTAGCGGCGGGTGACGGCGCATTGCACACATTAATAACCTGTTTGTCTTCTATGATCAGGAAGTCGTCAAGGAGACCACCGGTTCTGTCACAAGCTTGAGCTCTTACGCCCGCCCCTCCGACAATCAAATCTTCCTCACGTATTTCTGGAAGTAATTTCTGGAGCGCTTTGGTGAACGCAGCTTTTGAATATGAGCGATGAATTTCGCCCAAGCCGGTGCGCCAATATTTTGACACAATCTTTCTAAATCCGGGCCAGGCAATTGTTTCCGTCAACTCTGATAAGTTGATGTCAGATTTCTTATATCCTTCTCTGGCAAACGCAAGAACGGCATTAGGGCCACATTCCACGCCCCCGCCAACCATGGTCGTGAAATGAACGCCAAGGAAGGGAAAATTGGGATCGGGCACTGGATATATCAAGGTCTTAACCAAATACTCCTTTTCTTTGCGCAGCTTGTAATATTCACCGCGAAAAGGAATAATTTTTACGTCAATTTTTGGGGAAGTCAACTTGGCTATTTTATCTGAGTACAGCCCAGCGCAATTCACCATTAATTTCCCTGTGTAAGTTGATTTTTGAGTGACTACGGTCACGCCGCCTGACGCCAGCCGGATATCAGATACCTTCTCCCCTAGCCTCAATTCGCCACCATTTCGCTGGAGTACTTCAGCGTATTTTTCTGCTACCACACGATAGTCAACAATTCCCGTTTGGGGGACGTGAATTCCGGCGATACCGGCGACGTGCGGCTCATGTTTCTTGAGGTCTTCTGCCTTCAGCATTGTTAAATTGCTCAATCCATTTTGCTGACCACGGTCAAAAATGGTTTTGAGCAAGGGAAGCTCTTTTTCGTCAGTTGCGACAATAACTTTACCACACAGATTAAAAGGAACCTCATTTTTGCGACAAAAATCAATGAGCAAATTGTATCCGTGAATACAATTTTTTGCTTTTAAACTACCGGGCTTATAATAGATTCCGGAATGGATAACATTGCTGTTATTTCCTGTCTGGTGATTAGCAACGACAGGTTCCTTTTCGATGACAACTACCTTGAGATTTTGATTTTGAGTTTTAAGCTGAAGAGCTGTGGCAAGCCCAACGGCACCACCGCCCACAATAATAACATCGTATTGCACAGGTTTTTTTTCGTGAAACTAATGATTAAAATGATTCTAAAAAGTGCAAAGTGCCCTAAAATTTGACATCAAACTTTAGGGCACTATGCGGAATTGAGGACTTAAATTACTCTGTAAACCAAAACGGCTACACGGTAACTCTAAAATATTCGTTCTGTTCCTGTCTTAATTTGTCACAGAATCTGCCTTTCGGAAGTATGACATCAGCGTATGTGAGCACCTGATCTTTTGGTATATCACGTGTCAATATACATCCTTCGGCAAGACCCATCGGCAACAATTGTTGCTCGGCTGTTATCTCTGACGTTTCGCACTGGCCGTAAGTCATATAGCAACCAATTCCGTCAAGAGATTGTCCAGCCTTCAGATCGATCTTCGCTGTGGTGACAACATCTACTAGAGGCGCCCCCAGTGGCGTAATTGCTGCGTCCTTAAATAGAACGGCTCTAGCACAAGTGAGCGGAACTTCAAAATGACACAGGTGGTATGGAGTATAGAATAAGTAAAGTGGTCCCTCACCTAGTTTATACAAATTCAAATAATGCTTTTGTTTTGGATGATCATGAGTACCCAAGACAAAAACACCGGGACCAGGTTCAGCGCCTACGCAGTAATCAACGATTCCAGGTCCTGAGGTTAACACATCCAAAGGATATTTAGACATTATTTCTTTTAACGGAGTTCCTGAAGGTACGGTGGGCCCATACATTCCACGTTGACCAATAGTCATTCCCGTGGCATTTGCAACAATAGCTTGTTCAAAAGAAATTTTCGTTCCATCCGCAAAGGAGGTCACCATTGCAGGATTTTGTCCCCATTTTTTTGCAAATCCTTCTTGAGTTGTAGGGTTACGATAAGGATCCTGAAGTCCCTTGATATTTCCGCATAAGACTGGTTTTACACCAATGCCCTTTACAAATCGATAAAGGTTCATCTCAACCCCAGGCTGATCGCCATCAGCATTTGTTATCACAACGCCTGCCTTATCCGCATAAACTTTAAGTATCCCTCCGACAGTTCCATCAAGCTCGGCGTCCATGATAACGACGTGCTTTTTATTTTGTATCGCTTCAAAAGCAACGCGGGAGCTAAACTCTACAGCTCCTGTTACTTCAACCAAAACATCTATGTTTTCGGCCTTGCAAATCAGAAAGGGATCTTCCGTGATGGTGTATTTACCTTTCGCAACGCGATCTTCTAATGCTGCCTGAGTATTAACAATTTCAAAATCTTCGATTCCCGCTTCGCGATAAGCACGCTTCGCTCCCTCAACACTACGATTGTAGATCGCTACTAACTCCATTCCCGGTACCGAGTTAGCAATTTGCAAAACAATTCCCCTTCCCATAAAACCAGCACCAACAAGACCAACTCTTACCGGGTTGTTTTCTTCTTGTCTTTTGGCGAGCGCGGTGTCTACAATAACCATAGTGTGAAAATTTAAGTTAGTCTTATTTTAATATAAAAGTTTTTTCATTAAAATCTGGATGTTTCAAATCCTTCTCGGACACAACGGCTGGCTTAATGGGCCATTGAATATTGAATGCAGCGTCATCAAATTTTATCCCCGCCTCTGCACCTGGTGTGTAATATTCCGTTACCATGTAATGGACCGAAGTATGATCTTTTAATGTAATAAATCCGTGCGCGAATCCTTCTGGAACATATAACATGCGAAAACTTTCCTCAGTCAACTCCACGCCGATCCATTGTTTGTACGTAGGGGAATCGGGCCTGATATCAATAATCACATCGTATATCGCTCCGGACGTACAACGAATAGTTTTGCTTTCCATGTAAGGAGCAACCTGATAGTGCATACCGCGGATGGTGCCCTTTACTTTGTTGTATGAAACATTGGCTTGAACCGCATTGGCATTCAAACCATGGTCTTGGAACTCTTTTTTGCACCAAGCCCTTCCAAAAAATCCGCGTTCATCTTCAAGTCTTTTGACATCGATAATGAATGCACCCTTTAATTTTGTTTCCGTGAAAATCAATTTAGCCTCCTTGTCTTTTTTGTTCTAAATAATTTATTGCTTATGCCTCAACTTTCCATTTTAACTCACCTGTTAACTGAGAAGAACTTTGCAACGATGTAAGCACTTTCAGTCGCATCAATTTAGAATCGCGAAAATCAGAATCTGTAAAGTTCATTGCTTCAAGTCCACCTTTCAGGTCCTTTATTGTTGTAAGCAAATCGTGCTTAGGCTGATGGTTCGGTGCGATTTTTTTATAGAGGTCAAAATTCACTCTATACGATCTTTTGTCAGGCGGGGCATCGGTGTTGATGGAAACTTTAACACCAGGAATTACTTGTGCAACTGCCTGTGCTAAATCCTTCACTTGATAATTCCATGCTTCGCTTCCTGTATTTACTGCCAGAAACTCGCCCAAAGATGATGGCCGGGTAATGGCCCAATCAATCGCTACTGCCATATCTTTGACGTTGATAAGGGGTCTCCAAGGAGTTCCATCACTCAAAATGGTGATATGTTTAGAGGCTAGAGCACAAGCAACGAAATCATTCAAAACCAAATCCAGTCTTAGTCTGGAACTCATACCGCAAGCAGTAGCAAAGCGTAAACATGTAACGGTGAAATTTTTGTCAGCAAGCGGCTTTAAATCCTGCTCGGTAAAAACTTTCGAACGGGCATAAGCAGTGAGTGGATTTAATGTAGAGTCTTCTGTCTTCGCACCATCACTTGCTGCGCCATACATACTACAGCTTGATGCGAATATGAAGGACTTTACACCCAGTTCCTTTGCTCTTTTCGCTAGCTTGATACCTGATTTATGATTTACGTCCAAGGTAACTTCTTCAAATTTTGTTCCCATCGGATCGTTGGAGATCGCTGCCAAATTAATTACCACGTCAGCACCTTCCAGAATAGAATCGGGAACATTACGAATATCGCCGAAGTATTGATGATCGAGTTTTCTCTCAGGTAAATAATCAACATTGGTAAGGCAGCTCGCAAAGAAACCCGTGTCATACCCTATCAACGTTGCCTTGGGATAGGTCTCCCTAAGCCTTTCAACAACTCCTGGGCCGACATACCCCATGTTTCCAAAAATGATGATCTTCATAGTAATTTTATAAAAGTGTTTAAGGATTTTTTAATGTATTTCGAATTTTATTACCATTTTTTCCAGGGAGCTTTTCCTGATTTCCAAAGGTCTTCAAGATAGTGTTTATCCCGGAGAGTATCCATAGGATGCCAGAAGCCCGAATGTTTAAACGCTGCAAGATTTCCCGAAGAGGCAAGGACTTCCAGGGGCTCACGCTCCCAGGTTGTGGTATCATCTTTTATCAGGTCGAGAACTGATGGTTCACAAACGAAGAATCCTCCATTGATCCAGGGAGATTCACCATTCAAAGGCTTCTCCTGAAAGTTCGAAATTTTAACATCTTTGCTGCCAAGGGTAAAGGCTCCAAAGCGGCCGGGCTGCTGTACAGCAGTGAGGGTAGCCTTAGTATTTTGCGCCTTGTGGAACTCGATAAGCTTACTAATGTCAAGGTCACTGACACCGTCACCATAGGTCAAACAAAATGTTTCATCACCGATATATTTTTTTACCCGTTTCAGTCGTCCTCCGGTCATGGTATCTTCTCCTGTATCGACTAAAGTAATTTTCCAGGGTTCCGAAAAAGCGCTATGTACTTCCATCTTATTCTCCTGCATATCAAAAGTCACGTCGGCAGAATGTAAGAAATAATTTGAAAAATATTCTTTGATGACATAAGACTTATATCCACAACATATTACGAAGTCATTGATGCCATGGTGGGAATAGATTTTCAGGATGTGCCATAGTATAGGCTTATTGCCTATTTCGACCATTGGTTTCGGTCTTACGCCACTTTCTTCACTGATCCTCGTTCCATAGCCCCCTGCAAAGATTACTGCTTTCATATTTTTTTGGGTGTTAGAATAAAATGTTTTTACAAACAAATAGTATAACGAATCGACTACCAATGACCCATATCATGTCTTTATGGGATTGAAATCATGCTAAGTCACAGCAATGGTTTGCATTACAATATTTATCAATATTAAACTCACGCGCTTTTTGTTATATATTAAAATATGTAGCGTATAGCCATCTTGTCGGGGCATCCGGAGCATATTAAGCAATTGATATATTGAAATTCAAAGACTCCTCTTTGTACTTATTTTGCCTCTTGCAACAGTTTACAATCCAACAGTCCGTTGACAGCTTCCACTATAAACCTAAATTGAATACCAGAACGTTTGGCGATATCCAAAGTTGAATGTTTACCATCAGATAAATTCAATGTCCACAATAAAGCCATCTGAAATTCCTTAGCTTCGTTGTTACCGCCCTTTAGATTATACAACCCTCGTTTTCCCAATTGAGGCTCACACTTTGGATTTAGATTCAGATATTTTTGATTTGCTTCTAACGTCTCAACTATTTCTATAGTTGCCTGTAACGATCCTTCTAATTGTGTGGGTGTAATGAAACTCAAATTGTCCGCCGATGTATGATATTGAATGTACTGCCCATAGGTTGTTCGTGATAGACAGCCAACGGCCATGTTAAATCCCGGAGAGCAGAATTGCCTTTCGTCGTATCCGTATGGAATGAACTCTATTATTTTGTTTGCTGAATTTCGAGACTTTAGAACATACTCAGCAATACGATCTATTTCGGATGTATCCTGGCGTGATTTCTTATATGTAAAATTGCCGGCATCACCCAATAAGGATAGAACTAAACCATGTTTAATGCTACCTGCTGTTGCTTCATTCAAAGCGAGCCATGTTATCGCGCCTATCGTCCCCGGTATAAATAAGAATCTGTAGGAATAGCGTCTCTTTTTTTCCCGAAGGTGTTTGGCTAAAAAAGTTGACACACTTATACCCGAAAGATTATCGTTGGCAAGGGAAGGATGACAAATGTGGGCGGAGATCAATACCTCATCCGAGGTTTCTCCGCGGATATAGTATTCGCCATACGACAGATGACCCGGTGATAATGTAGAATCGATAAAAACCTCATAGGTATCATCTTCAAGTGTTAGGAATTGATTATAGCTCATGCAAAAGCCCCAATCCTCCTTATAATAAGATGTCCTATATGGAATCCAGTCCGGATGGTCTTGCAAGTAAAATAAATGAGACTGAAGCTCTTGCAAACTGACCTTTTTATGAACTGGTACAGAGTAGTTCAGAACGTGCAAATTACAATTTGCGAAATCCAAAACTTTCTTGCCATTTGAATTTTTAATGTATGCGCTTTTGATGTTCCACTCTTTTGGAACTTCCCAGTCAAAAACTTTCGTACCTGATGGAACCTCGTGTACTTGAACGGGTAACAGCCCTTGTATGATCTTCAATGTCTCCCGAACACCATTCCCTGTAATGCTTCTGCAGAT
>DASQTN010000660.1:0-2322 GCA_035641895.1 Chryseolinea sp.
AAGTTCGGCTTCCTGCATACCTACCGTGGTAATCAGGTTCTGATTCTCATTGCGATATTTCTCAACTTGTTCTTGCAAGTCAGTTATCTCTTTCGATTTGGATTCAAGGTCAGACCTGAGTTTTTTGATCGTTTTTGAATAAGCGCTGGAGCTTGATTTGGATTCCTTCAGAGAGCTTTCAAGTTCATCGATTTTCTTTTGTGTGTCTTTCACATAACCGTTGATGTCCTTCATCCGGTCTTTATAGTCAGCGAAAGTTGTCCCCTCGACCATGTTTACCCTAAGCAATTGGCGGCTGGCGTCAATTGAGTCCATCATGGCACCCACTTCCGTTAACGTTTCCGCCATTTTTTGGCTTGTTTCTAACTCCAGGGAGAGGGAATCTACTTTTGTTTGTAACATCTCTTTTTCTTTCGCGCCACATCCGGCCATAAGGGCAGCGATTGGTATGACAAAAATAAGTTTTGCGGTCATAGGGGTTTATTTAGTTTATAAAAGCAAAAATACGGTTTGATTTGTTCCTAATACGGTTACGGAGGTCAAAAAATTTTTTTTATGGCGATGATCAGCATTTTAATACGCCTACTGAACAGTCCTAACATTCTAGGGTTTTCTTTTTGGGATTATCCAAACGAAGTTAAATTTGCCCCTGTTTTGAAAGACCTTTTTAATCATTCATGCCCAAATTAATAACTACGCGAACCCGTATCGCTGACCTGGGCAAACCTCGGATCATTATCATAGGCGGAGGTTTCGGTGGTTTAGAAGTTGCCAAAAGACTCAATGGGTTCAAGGCCCAGACCGTGCTCTTCGACAAGTTTAATCATCATTGCTTTCAACCCCTGCTCTATCAGGTTGCCACCTCCGGACTCGAGACAAGCTCAATTGTATTTCCGTTCCGAAAACGCTTTGCACGTCAGGAAGATTTTTTCTTCAGGCTTGGCGAAGTAACACATATTAAGCCTGAAGAAAATTATATCGAGACTTCAATCGGTGGTTTAAACTATGACTACCTTGTAATTGCCAATGGCGCGACTTCCAATTTTTATGGTATGACGGATGTCGAGCAAAACGCATTACCGATGAAGACCATCATCGATGCCATAAAGCTACGAAATATCATCATCCGAAATTTTGAAACTGCACTACTAACCGACGACGATGAGTTGATCAATAGCCTCATGGATGTCGTAATTGTTGGTGGAGGCCCGACAGGTGTTGAACTTGCAGGCGCATTGTCGGAATTGAAAATTCATGTCTTCCCCAAAGACTATAAAGAACTTGATTTAAGGAACATGAATATCCATTTGGTAGAAGCAAACCACAAGGTTCTAAATGGAATGTCTGATGTTGCATCGCAGAAGGCGCTGGAATATCTGCAAAATATGGGTGTGCAAGTTCATTTGAATAAGACTGTAAAATCTTACGATGGCTACCACGTTACGTTTAGCTCAAGCGAACAGCTAGTAACCCGAAATATGATTTGGGCAGCAGGCGTAAAAGGTCAACCAATATTAGGTATTGATGCGCAGGCTATAGGGAGAGCGGGAAGAATTCAGGTAGACGAGTTTAATCGGGTGAAAGGGTATAACAATATATTTGCCATCGGCGACGCATGTATAATGGAAAATGCTGATCCATTATTTCCCAAGGGTCATCCGCAGGTCGCTCCGCCCGCTATGCAACAGGGAAGATTAGTTGCCGATAATATTAAAAGACTGATTCATAAGCGGGAAATGAAATCCTTCCGGTACAAAGATCAAGGTTCTATGGCAACCGTGGGGAGAAACCGTGCTGTGGTTGATTTAAAAGCTTTTAAGATACAAGGTTTTATTGCCTGGTTTATCTGGATGTTTGTGCATTTGATTTCACTCATAGGATTCAAAAATAAATTTTTTGTTTTACTTTCCTGGCTGTGGAGTTATTTCTCTTATGACAAGAGCAATAGGTTAATAATGGCCCGTCCGAAAGACGGTGTTCAATAAGCATGGCTACATCCAACGACAAACATCTCAGTCCTTTATCTGCAGCCGGTGTTTTAATTTCCTTAGGAATCATATTTGGTGATATTGGAACATCGCCGATATACACGTTCCGGTTTATCGTTGGTGAGCACGTCATTACCAAGGATTTAATTTTTGGGGGACTCTCATGCGTATTTTGGACGCTCACACTCATTACAACAGTCAAGTACGTGTACTTTGCGCTAAGCGCCGATAACCGGGGTGAAGGTGGGATCTTTGCATTGTATGCCTTGGTGAGACGATACAAAGCTAAATGGGTGATCTATCCCGCAGTTATCGGTTGCGCTACACTCATTTC
>DASQTN010000661.1:0-3795 GCA_035641895.1 Chryseolinea sp.
CACTGGGCACTTTGGCCAGGCCCTACGGACACGAGGTCTTACTGCCGCGGTAGTGGCTCTTGTTGTGGTCAAAAGATCAACCCAGCCTTTGAGTTCGTTTTACAGAAATTAGTGGCCGACTTACGGTTGATCAAAACTGCATTTGCAATCTGAGTTGTTGCCTTGATCGAACCTTAAAATGTTGACTATTGGTCTGATAGTAATCGGATTGGACACAGCCATGAAGGGGTGATGGATTCTCTACATCTCCCTTCGCCGCTCACTCTCATCTATCATCGCGGTCAGGTCTGCAGCGGGACGGATTTCCCACCTGCCCTTCTCGCGCAGGAGTCGGACTGAAGGATGGTTCGATAGTAGGCGGATGGCATGATTAAGGTCGGTGGCTTCAAGTATCATGATACCGCCAATTTGTTCTTTGGTTTCGGCAAAGGGCCCGTCAGTTACGGAGACTTTACCGTTGCGCCAGCCTATTGTGGTGGCATTTTCGGAGCCCTGCAGGGCTTCGCCCCCTACAAAGTGACCGTTCTTTCTCAGTTCATCATCGTAAGCGAAGCACTCATCCATCATGGCTTTTTGCTCTTCTTCGCTAGCTGATCCCCATGCTTTTTCATTAATGTAACCAAGGCAAATGTATTTCATAATATTTTTTGTTTGCTTAATTGACTTTCGATTCTATGTTTCCCTTACTACTCAAACTTAATTGAAGTGTTTAAGGTCATTAAATAGGAGGTAAGACACCTGACCTTTCCGCCGGCCATTTCAAAGACGTCGCAAAATACCGCATCAAGTAAGTTTCCGTTTTTCATTTTTCCTTGAACAGTTCCTTCCGCGATGACAATATCATTTTCTTCCACAAATCTTTTAATTTGAATTGTCGGGCTACCTATAAAATTTTCATTTTCGATTTCTTTGTCGAACTCACCTTTACCACGGTGTAAATACACGCCTGGCATTTTCCAGACGACATCATCAGTAAGGCAATCAAGGATCATTTGATGATCACTTTTGCGAAATCCCTCCATATATTTCTCAACGGTCTTTTTGTTTTCTATCATGTGGATCCTTTTTATTTATTAATACTCTGTACTAAGATTTTTTTGCGAGTTTTAGAACGACACCGCCATTTGAAAGCTGTTGTGTAGAAACTACGGATAAATTCCTCGAAGATATTCCCTGTTTGAACAGCGGCCTGCCGCTGCCCAAAATAACCGGGGCGATTCCAATGCGATATTCGTCAAAAAGGTCATCGTTGATAAATGTTGTCGAAAGGTCCGCGCTTCCAAATAAATACATATCTCCGCCGCCCTGAGCCTTCAGTCTTGAAATTTCGGCGGACGCATTCTTATTAATCAGCGTTGTATTGTTCCAGTCAACTTCTTTCAAGGTTTTCGAAAAGACAAGTTTAGGAATGTTATTCATTAATTTGGCAATTTCCGCATTTTCACTTTCCGCGTTTTTCCAGTAAGCGGACATACCTTCGTAGGTTACCCTTCCGAAAACAAGAAAGTCAGCAGAATGTAGCTGCTCACGGCTAAGTTTCTCAAGTTCCGGTCCCCAGATGGTATCGTGAAAGGATAAGTCCCAATTTTTTTCTCCTTCAAAATAACCGTTCAGCGTGGTGACATTCCACATTATTAGTTTTCTCATATCAGTTGTTTAGTTTTCTAAAAATTTGATTGTTTATGTTCAGTAGTCGAACTGCAGAGGTCGAAATCGACAACCAATCTTGAATTTTTTTTTAAAGTGGAATTACGCTCCCAGTTCTCTGAGCTTCCGTTCGATAAACCGTCGTTCAGGATTTTGTTGTGTGAGTGCAAGCGCATGTTGCCATGATGTCCGTGCTTCGTTTATCCGGCCGGTTTTCCGGCACAGTTCCGCCCGTGCTGAGTAAGCCAAGGGATAATCTTTTAATTCGCCGCGCGCCAGGATTGCGTCGATCCGCCGCAATCCGGCCTCAGGGCCATTGTGCATGGCTATGGCTACAGCGCGGTTTAATTCAATAACGGGAGAGGGATTTATGCGCAGCAACAGTGTATAGAGTCCGGCGATCTGAGCCCAATCAGTGGCTTCGGCATTCTTCGCTTCAGCATGCAGAGCCGCGATGGCTGCCTGCAGCGTGTATGGACCCGGTGGCTTGGATAAAAATGCCCGCTCTACAAGCGACGTTCCCTCTTTAATCATATCGCGATTCCAGCGTGATCGGTCCTGATCTTCCAAAAGAATAAGATCTCCGGCCGGCGTGGCTCGGGCAGACCGGCGCGCTTCGTGTAGTAGCATAAGACCTAATAATCCCGTAACCTCAGGGCTAGGCAGCAAATCGTGCAGTAAGCGCCCGAGTCGAATCGCTTCGCATGAAAGGTCAACCCGGGTTACCGATTCGCCGGACGAGGCGTAATACCCCTCGTTGAATACAAGGTAAATAACCTGGAGTACCGCCCCAAGCCGGTCCGGCAGTTCGTGTTGTTGCGGTACTTCGAAAGGTACTTTGGCCTCGCGAATTTTGGCCTTGCCGCGAACAATCCGCTGCGCAATAGTGGACGCCGTAGCAAGAAACGCGCTGGCAATCTCTTCGGTGGACAGATCGCAAACCTCACGCAACGTCATGGCTGTGCGCGTGTCGAGCGCCAGTGCAGGGTGGCAGCAGGTGAAGATCAGTCGGAGGACATCATCTTCAATTTCTTTATCAATCTGCTTCGAAGGATCGGTAGTATCGGCTTCCATTTGTCGGACTTGCTGTACTTGCAACGGGTAAAATCTTGATTGACGCCTGATGCGATCGATTGCTTTAAATTTGCCGGCGGAAACGAGCCATCCCCTTGGGTTGGAAGGAATACCATTTTCGGTCCATTGCTCAAGCGCTGCCTTGAAGGCATCATGCAAGGCATCTTCGGCATTATCAAAGTCTCCAAGCAAGCGAATCAGTGTCGCAAAAATCCGGCGCGATTCTTTATCATAAATGTCGCTTAGGAGTCGACGAGTATCTTCCGGAGAGTTTTGCATGGTCGTTTGATCGATGCTGATGAGCTTGAGTTTAAACGCGGCGAAAATCTACATTAAAATATATTATGGGATCACAAAAGACAAAATAATTCCTTCAACACCTCTCATATCAGATGCTTCCCATTTTATGAGTAAGAAACAATTAAACTCAGTATTAACATTGACATAGTTGTGTCGAAATTTTGACGCTGAGTTACGCAAAGAATAGGCTCAACAGTTATGTAAATTCAATTTTGCAAACTACCCGGGCAAGTGTACCCCACACGAGTCCGCAGAGCACGGCCAAACCGTGGTCGACATGTGCTTCGTAGGAAATTCGGTCGAGCTTTCCGTGGCTTCATGACTATGTGGTGAAAATATCGACTAAAATAAAGAGGTGTCCTTGGCAAAAAGCATGGGGTGATGCCTTATAAATTTTTACAAATCACACCTTAACAAAGTAGGGACACTGATATCGAACAACGCTCCAATGAATTCCTGCGTAATTCATGATGCTCAAAGTTAATCGCCAGTCCACGTTTTTATAAAGCTACGCGCTCGGATCCGTGCGCCTATTCGATGTTCGATATTCCCTGCTCGCTATTCAGTGTTCATCCAATTCACTGAACCGTCCTAACTGTTAACTTGACAAAGTAGGGATATTGATTGTTATGCATTCAAAACACCTCGACAGCGCCTGACCCCCTTATCACCTCATTACCTGGATCCATCCCTTGATGCAAAATTCTGGAACCACATAAAAATAGACAGTGCTTTCAAGGTTAACGCCGTTCCAGTCATTATTGTAGTGGTCCG
>DASQTN010000662.1:0-3656 GCA_035641895.1 Chryseolinea sp.
ATGGAAATTAAAAATCTTTTTTTCATAGATGATTGTTTTAAAGTAATATCCTCGATGGGCAAGAAAGTAATGCTCTAAAAAAAAATATTTTTATGAATTTAAATTGTGCAATACAACGTTTGGAGCTTTTGCCTGCGCAGCAAAACGGTGACATAGGCCTTGAGGTAATTCAGACGGCATAGCATCTCCAATGAAAAGATTCTTTTTCATAGAGGATTTTAAAGAAGTGCGCCTAAGAACTATCGGTTACAAAAGTATAACATGCAGACAACGGAATTTTCAAAAACAACAGAATCAAACTGGACGGCAATAGCTCAATACATCGATACTTCAATTACGATTATAAAAAACCAACATCATTTTAAAAATGTAAATGATGAAAGTCATCAACTTGAAAGACTTTTGTTGAACTTCACTTCGTCAGCAAGCGTTACCCTGTCTGGCTCAAGGCCTTCAACGAGGTATGTCTGCTGCCAGACTTGAGCTAGATGTTTGCCACATCTATTCCATCGTACACTTAGAGCTACGCAATTGTTCGATTCATTTTTCATAATTTCTCTTTTAATCTTAATTTACCTTAAAGAGAATTGTTGCATCGCAATCATAAGACGTGCTGCGATGCAGGTATGTTTAAGGTGTGCTATTGACAACAGCACGTGGACAATGGACACAGATTTTAGATACACACGATTATAGGTTAACGTTCACAAACATTTCAGAATGAGACTTGTCCCTTTACTTGTGATGCTATTTTTAATAACACACTGCAACTACAGCCAAAAGAAAAATAATGCTGAATTTGAAGCCATAATATTATCAGACGCGAGTCAATATGATTTACCCGACAATTTTTTTACAACCTTGATTGAAGAGCAAAAAAAATTAGTTGCAGCACTAACGGGCAGTTCAGAAATAAGTGCAAATGCCGTCATTGATAGAAGATGGACTTTGGAACAAAAATCTTTAGCCAGGAATTATCTAAGTGGTTCAATTAAGAGGATTCATCAAATACCTAAAGAACATTCTTATGAAACTAAATTGCCTGAGAAGTATAAAAATACTACACTTTTTAAAGGGGTCAATTTGTACACAATAATTCCGTCTACAATGGCGAGCTCCGAATATGTTATTATTGGAGCTCACTATGATACATTTAAAGAGACCCCCGGAGCAGATGATAATGCCTCTGGTTGTGCATTGGTTTATGGTCTTGGCAAAATGCTCACTCAGTTGGAAAAGAGAAGTAAGAACATAATTTTGGTCTTTCTGGATGAAGAAGAGACTGGGCATGCGGGAAGTCTTGCATTTGCTAATTGGCTGAAAAGTCAGGAATTTGATGTTCACTCCGTTCATACTGCCGATGAAGTAGGCTGGGATCACGACGAGGACAGAAATATAGAGTTGGAACTACCAAGCTCATACCTCGAATCGCTTTATAGAAAACATGCGGAACCTTTTGAAATTAAATTATACAGGACCAATACAACAGGGTCGGATCATAGAGAATTTAGAGAAGCTGGATTCCAAGCTGTAGGAGTAACTGAGGAATACAAAAATGGTGATGGCAATCCTCATCATCACAAACGATCAGACACATTTGAAAAACTTGACTACCAATTTTTAGCTTTTACAACATATCTGGTTTTTAAAGTCGTGGAAGAAATAGTATCGGAATAATACCAACTGTTTACAGCAAGGGGAAGCCAAAGCTGACTTAGTCAATTTATTCCAAGACTTTTTACGTTAATCGCAATTATTTGTACCGTGACAACAAAGGCGAAAGTTTTTATCTTTGATAATATGAATGCATTATCCAAAATCCCCTTTATTGTTCTTTTCGCAGCAGTGCTAATGGTTACGCCTTCCTGGGCGCAATTGTCACTGGAAAAGACCTCGTCAGTTGTTACAACCGCTGAGGTCAAGCGTTACCTGTACGTCGCAGTGCCAGGTATACGGAACTATCTTGAATATGGTGGACACGGAGTTCTAGTGTACGACTTATCGAATAATTACCGGTTAGTGAAACGGATTGGAACGGGTGGGCTAAAGGCCGATGGAACGCCCTCGAATGTTAAAGGTGTAGCGGTAAGCCTCGCCACCAATAGTATTTACATCACCACCCTTGAGGCGCTACAACGTATTGACCTGTCATCGGAAAAAATTATTTGGGAAAAAAAATATGAAGGGGGTTGCGATCGGCTTTCCATATCGCCGGATGGAAAAATTATTTATCTCCCTACACTGGAGAAAGAACATTGGAATGTAGTGGATGCGGAAACTGGAGATGTAATCAAACAGATTTTTACAAACTCCGGCGCTCACAATACTCTTTACAGTGGGAATGGCGCCAATGTTTTTTTGGCTGGTCTGCGAACCAATACCCTTGGCATGGCTGACGCTGGCGGTCATACAATGATTAAACAAGTGGGGCCCTTTGCTCAACCTGTCAGACCGTTTACCATTAATGGTTCGCAAACACTGTGTTATGTCAATGTGAATGGATTACTTGGATTTGAAATCGGTGATTTAAAAACGGGAGAAAAACTTCATCATGTTGAAGTAGTTGGGTTTCAGCAGGGACCAGTAAAGCGACACGGTTGTCCTAGCCACGGCATTGGATTAACGCCTGATGAAAAGGAGGTCTGGCTGTGTGATGCCTTCAATCAGCGGATGCATATTTTTGATAATACAGTGATGCCTCCAAAACAAATAGCGAGCGTCGAATTGCGAGATCAGCCTGGATGGATTACGTTCAGCTTGGATGGAAAGCATGCATATCCTTCTACTGGAGAAATCATCGATGTAAAATCACGGAAAATCATTGCTACACTTAAAGATGAAAAAGGCAATCCCGTCATGAGTGAAAAGGTAGTAGAAATACACATTGACGCGGGCAAAGCGGTGAAAGCCGGAGATCAGTTTGGCATAGGCAGAGTTTCGAACGAAAAATAGAGTTGGAATTCATCCCGCTGGCACGGCTTTTAGTTAGCTATCAAATATACCTCCGGACTGAAATCCCATGGCCTGCGGGCCATCATCTTCCCTTACCACAATTTCTTTCAGTACATGTTTACTTAAAGTTTCATTTGTATCTTTCATTTGCATTAAACAAGAAGCGACAATGGCAGGCAGAAACTGGCAAAAAGATATTCAACCTCTTATCAAAAAATATAAGGGAAAAAAATTTCCTCTGAACTATGGTAACACCTATGAGCTGGTAGTAATGGTGATTCTGGCAGCACAGGACTCTGACGCGCATATCAACAAAGTTGCACCAGATCTTTTTAAAGCTTTTCCTAACATGCAGGCATTAGCTAACGCGAAGGAAGATACGTTGTACCCTTTGCTCAGTAAAGTCCGGAACTTCGCCAACAAAACGAAGTGGCTGATGCGTCTCGCGGCAGAGGTCAAAGACGATAAAAATATTCCGCTGACCATGGATGAGCTGACTGCCCTTCCCGGGATTGGACGAAAGTCTGCTAACGTCATTATGCGCGAGTCGGGGGTAAAGGCGGAAGGGATTATTGTGGATCTCCACGTTGTACGCGTTGCCCCGCGCCTCGGTATCGCTACAGGTACTGACCCTAAAAAAATCGAGAAACAAATTATGGACGTGCTCGACCCCAAGGATTGGGGCGAAGCAGGTATGGCAATTT
>DASQTN010000663.1:0-5553 GCA_035641895.1 Chryseolinea sp.
ATTTTAGCAGGGATGAGCAGCGGCGGTGCGTTAAGCGCAGCTATGAAAATCGCAGATGAAATTGAATCGGGTGTGATTGTTTCTATCGTTTGCGACCGGGGAGACCGTTATCTGACTTCCGATTTGTTTGAGAAATAATATGATCACTTTAAAAAGATCCCGCGCTGATGATCCAAACTTCCAAATACTTGTCGATGCATTAGACAAGGACCTATGGGCAAGATATCCAGCGATCCAACAAAATTTTACTCCGTTTAATAAGATTGATGCCACGGCTTGTGTCGTCGTGGCCTACGATGAAAGTTATCCCGTAGGCTGTGGGTGTTTCCGGCCGATGGACGGCGAACATGCCATCGAAATAAAACGGATGTACGTTAAACCCGAGTCACGCGGTTTGGGAATTGCAAAACTAATTCTTTCCGAATTAGAAGAGTGGGGTAAGGAAGAAGGATTTACGCAGGTAAAGTTAGAAACCGGCAACAATCAACCCGAGGCGTTAGCGGTCTATACGCGTGCACAGTACGAAATTATCCCAAACTATCCGCCTTATACACATATAGCAGAAAGTATCTGCATGTCCAAACGGTTAGTTTAATTTCGACCGTTTGTATAAACCCTGTTTTTCAAACATAATGGTTACTTAGTTTCGCTATATGAAAATTCCATTGAAAAAAACTGCGCTTCTGTTGGTGCTATGCATCTTCAAGATATCAAGTGGGTTATTGCTTGCCCAAAATCCTGAGCGATTTGCAAAAGAAGTTGATTCAATTGTAGCGGCGAATCAGTCCTTTCAAAAAGATAACCTTGTATTGTTTACCGGAAGCTCCAGCATCAGATTATGGAAAGATTTAAACGCTGCCTTTCCAAAACACAACGTATTGAATATGGGTTTTGGCGGATCTGAAATGGCAGACTTGCTTTATTTTACAGATAAATTGATTGTTCCTTTCCATCCCAAGCAAATTTTTATCTACGAAGGCGACAATGATCTCAGTGTTGGCCGAACGGCAGAGCAGATTATCGCGTCGGCGGACAGTATTCTTTTACTTGTAAGGCAACACCTTCCGGAAGCGGAGGTTATATTTATTTCTCCTAAACCCAGCTTAAAACGATGGGAACTGAAAGCGAAGTACGAGGACTTCAATAAAAAGCTAAGGGCATGGACCTCAAAAAAACGTAATGTTCGGTTTGCCGATGTCTGGACACCCATGCTTGATCGTAATGGCAACGTTATGCAGGACATATTCATTGCTGATGGGTTACACTTAAATGAAAAGGGCTATTCGATTTGGGCGAGCGCACTGAAAAAATACGTCGGACCATCAAAATAAAAATGCCGGAATATTGTTAGATCGCTTTGTATGTCGATAATCTAAATGGTCGGTCTGAACACTGACATGATCGGTTCAGCAAGAAGTTTTGACTTGAATATGGATTTACCGTAGAGGTACAGGATACATAAAGATTATACAGAGAATCTTACTCCCTTGTGAGTCTCCGTGCGCTTTGTGTCTCTGTTAGCTATTCTGGGTTAGCTATTCTGGCTTTTGCTGTTCTTCGTTTCTTTTTTGTTATGCGTTATATCGGAACCCTTAAAGTCCTGCTCTTCGTTTTTCCTGCTATCCAGGTTATCTCTGATTTCTGGTTTTGGAACACGTGATTTCCCCTGCTTGCTTTGCTTGTTTGATTGATCTCGTGAATTTTTCATAGCAACAAATTATATTTTATTTTAAAGCTTTAATCTTTTGCAGATGAGATTGAACGTAAGGGAGATACTTCGTTGCAAAGACCTGTATATCTGCGTCGGTAGACCGGGTAGCTTTTTCAAATTTTTTCACGTCTCGCTTGTGATCTATAATCATCATTCTTATAAATTTTTTATCGAATGATTTGCCGTGAACCTCCTTCAGATCAGTCAAACCTTTTTCTTTATACTCGCCTAACGATGACGGAAGTACAACTCCCTTCAATGCTGCCAGTTTTTTTAAGTCATTTAGCATTTCCGTTTGATCATTTACCATTAATGCACCATAGGATTTCAGATCTTTAGTCGTGCTCCTTTGTTGAGCAATCTTACCTTCCTCCAAATCCATCATACGCGCTTCAGCGATATCCGTAATAAACTCAGTAACGAATTCATCGCTGGGTGCATTTCTGTTATCTGTGGATATAAGAAAATTAGATTGTGCGGCAGGTCGTATTTGGCTTGACACTTCGACTATATCACTATTCCTTTTGGCATCCGCACGTTCGGAAGATTCTGGATCCGTGAAAATTGCAGCAATGCCGGCGACGATGGCTATATTTATTAGAATAATTAAATTTTTCATATCCGTTAATTAAAGGTCATTTAAATACATATAAATACTGTGCCATGCGCCCACGAAATACCTACTGCATCTATAGTAACTACCAGTATCATTAGCGGTTGCGGATTTTATTTCCGAAGAAGTTGTGTATTATTTCCACGATTGATGCAAAATTTTCTACCAGCGCTGTCTCTTAGAGCTCGGTTCCGAATTAATCCATATGGAATGCTTTTTGAAAATTTTGTTGCAAAACCAAAAAACTCAAATTATGGCAACAGTAAAGCACGTCGAAAATGTACCTCAAACGCAGTTGGACACGAATATGGCAAAGACGAAGCCCGTAAAGCTTGGATGGAAGCCAGAACAAATTGACAAAACATCACATGCTTTGAATTCAGTGCTCGCAAATTATAATGTACATTTTCAAAAGCTTCGGAATTTTCACTGGAACGTGACTGGTTCTGATTTTTTTGATTTACACATGGAATTTGAAGAGCAATACAAGGAAGCTCTTGATCATATCGACGAGATTGCGGAGCGTATTCGCATTTTTGGAGAGACTCCTTTTGGTACAATGCAGGAGTACCTGAATGAGTCCGAAATTAAAGAATCTTCATCGACTCAAATGAATTCAGATTTGATGGTTCGCGAATTATTGAGCGACTATCGCATTTTGCTTCAATACTTAAATGCGATCCTGCAGATTGCTACTGAACAGCATGACGCAGGAACTGAAAATATGATTAAAGGTTTCATCAAAAAAATCGAAAAACATCATTGGATGTTGTCCTCTTTTTTGGCAAAATAAATTTTATGATCGAAAATCAGCCTAGAGAATTAACATTAATTTATCATTCCGAAAAAACGGACGATAAAAAAGCACGTGGATACGTAGAGTCCCTCCGAACTTCGGCAATTAAGACATTAGATCTTGCCAGAGAACAGATAACGGAGACGCAGCTGGCGCAAATTGCAGATAAGATGCAGCTACCGATTGAAGAATTGGTTGATGTAAGCTACGACGAACGGGCTGACACGACGGAGAACAAGGAAGGCCTGAAGAAGATGAACAAGACGGAATTATTAACCGTAATCAAACACAATCCAAAACTGCTGGCAACTCCGATACTCATCCTTGGAGACAAAGCGTATAAATATGGAACCGGTTACCACCTGATAAAAGAGTACATGGCCGAAGGTGTTAAAAGCGGATCCGATGCCTTGAATGCAGAAGAAAAGAATCGATAATTAATATTACGTCTTTGAGTTAATCAAGTTATCTTCCTTGAAGACACTAACTATATAGCATCGTCACGCGCCAAATTAGTATTTTAGAGGTTTTCAAATACTAGTTTGGCGCATGACTTTTTCTGCGGAGAATATCTTATTGATTGGTTCACTGCTATTATTCTTGAGCATAATAGCCAGCAAGACTTCGTTTAGGCTAGGAATTCCCACCTTAATTCTATTCTTGGTAGTCGGGATGTTGGCGGGTTATGACGGTCCTGGGGGAATCTATTTTAATGATCCTCACATGGCGCAGTTTCTGGGCGTAGTGGCATTGACTTTTATTCTATTTTCTGGGGGCCTGGAAACAAAATGGGAGAGTATAAAGCCCATTCTTTGGCAGGGCGTTTCATTGTCTACCGTGGGCGTTCTGATCACGGCAATATCTGTAGGGGTTTTCTCTTCCTATCTGTTGGGATATTCGCTGTACGATGGTCTGCTTCTGGGTGCAATTGTATCTTCGACAGACGCCGCCGCTGTGTTTTCAATTCTGAGGTCAAAGAGCATAGGACTTAAGGGAAATCTTCGGCCAACGCTGGAGTTTGAAAGTGGAAGCAATGATCCGATGGCATATTTCCTTACTGTCAGCCTGATCTATTTAATTTCAGAGCCTGATGCTTCACCGCTATTACTTATTCCCAGGTTTTTTAAAGGAATGGCGTTGGGGGCCATTTGTGGATATGCATTAGGGAAAGCGATGATTTGGATTATCAATCGTATCAAGCTAGACATTGACGGCTTGTATCCGGTGCTCATCCTTGCCTTGGTTTTCTTCACGTTTTCATTTACCGACTTTATTGGAGGTAATGGTTTCCTTGCCGTTTATATTGCCGCGATCATCTTAGGTAACAGTAATTTTTTGCATAAGAAAAGCTTGATGCGATTTTATGATGGTCAGGCCTGGCTCATGCAAATTGTAATGTTCTTGACTTTAGGACTTTTGGTCTTTCCGAGTCAAATTCTTCCTATAGTAGGACCTGGAGTTTTAATTTCCTTGTTCCTGATCTTCGTCGCCAGACCAATTGCCGTGATGATTTCACTAGCATTTTTTAAAGATTTAAACATTCGCAAAAAATTGTTTATTTCCTGGGTGGGATTACGGGGAGCAGTGCCGATTATCTTTTCTACCTATCCACTCATCGCAGGCATCCCAACCGCTGGTAATATTTTTAATCTTGTTTTCTTTATCTCGGTTTCTTCTGTTCTTCTACAGGGTACAACGCTTTCGCTGGTGGGCAAATGGCTTCACGTAAGTGTTCCTGAAAAACTAAAACGTAAGTTTCCACTAGACATTGAGTTGAAAGAAAATTTCAATTCCGAACTCGTCGAATTGGATATCCCCGATAATTCTCCGGCCATTGGGAAACCTGTGATGGAATTGGATTTACCGAAATCTGCTTTGATTGTTCTTATCCACCGCGATGGAAAATATATCACTGCTAATGGCGCAACGCAGATAGAACCGAAAGATCATTTGCTTATTATGGCGGATAGTAAGAAAACGGTGAACAAGGTGTATGAGAGATTCAATTTACGTGCATAAGTATTGACATGTGCGGATGATGCGAAGGCCCCGTACTATGCAGTGCCAAAAGAAGGATACCAGTATGCACTACAAATTAATATGCTTTTAAACCGATAACCTTGGAACGCGCGAGATTACAGAAACTTGCCTAAAAAAAAAGCTGCCCAAAGGGGACAGCTTTTTTAGAAGTTCTAATCTAACGAATTAGAATTTCTTTAACACGCATTGTCCGGCATGCCGTCGATTTTCAACTTATTGAAATGGCCACCGGCATTTCGCCGTCATTACCGAAGTCTACCGGTTGAAGTATATCGATGAGCCAATGATTTTTTCAAATTGGGCGGCAATGCATGTGATGGAATTCTACTTCCCGCAGCAGGTATCACAATCGGATCTGGTGAGATTTCTACAATCTGGCCATCCACTTTCTTG
>DASQTN010000664.1:0-3563 GCA_035641895.1 Chryseolinea sp.
AAATAAGCGGAACTTTACAAATCTTCTCGCAGATTTATAATCATCACGCCATTTTTACCCTTGTCGCCGTATTCTTTAAGAAGATTGTTATCCACGACCATTTCGACTGAGGCAATTTGGGTGATCGTAAGTTTCTCAAGCTCTTCTTTAGAAATTTCCTTCTCAATTCCACCAACCGAAAGCACAAATAATGGTTCCGGGAAATCGGGCGGAGCAACTTCTTTCGTACTTGGAATTGGACGAGGTTCCACTGAAGATTCAGCATTTTGTTGTGCGTAAACAAAGACGCAGGAACATAGGGTGAAAGCAGCAACTAATAGACTTTTCATCGCGTCAGGGATTAGGGTAGAATCGCAATGTAAAATAAAAACCATATTCGCGGTTTCGTGTACGATAAAAATATTTTTTGATCGGTGATGAAAATATTTTCTCAGTAATCAAAAAACCATGGAAATTTGCGTGATTCACTGTTTTTTAGGTAAGGCGAAGCAATCTTGTACAACGGATTGGAGCGCATCATTTTCCGTCGGAAACTGAGTAAGTTTAACGGGGAGCCTATCTTCCGGGGAAGCAAAAATGAAACGATCAATCTCAAAAATGGCTTAGATCGCCGAAGGCTGTCATCATAAAAAACAACCTCACCTTAGGCGAGGTTGTTCTGAAAGAAAATCCTGAATGCAGTTAAGTTACTTGATTTCTGCTAAGGCCCCTGTAGCAGTGGCCGGGCTTATCGTCGTCGATAACAGGTGGACGGAATTGATGGGAAATCCTCCTTTCATCGCGTGAGTTCTTAGTATCTCTTCATTTTCCGCTTTGTAAATGCAAAATATTTTATTGTCAGTCACATAACTTTGAACCCACTCGATATCAGGGCCAAGCTCCTTTATTACCGAGCAGGATTTTTGTGAAATCCCTTGAAGTTCTTCCGCGGTCAGGTTACCAGCGTTTGGTATCTCGCGTTCGATTACATAAGTTTTCATGTTCTTCATACTTTTTTCGTTTTTTGTTTTAGTCGCAGTGGCTGTTTGTGCTGAAGCTGTGAAAGTTGCAAAGGCGATGATCAAACACAGCATACTCATTGTTATGGAAGTTTTCATAGTGATAGGGGTTAGTAATTTTGTAAGTGTAAAGTTTGTCTTCTTGACACGGAAACGTTATCACATATCAGTCAATAAATAGTAAAATTGGATCAGTCTAAGCCCGCGTTTTGAGATAGGCGAGCGGTTGTAAACCAAATCTTTTTTGAAAACATTTGGTGAAATATGAAGGACTGCTAAAGCCCGTATCAAAAGTTGTCTGAGAAATATTACGGTCTTCACTTCTTAGCAGATTGAGTGATTGCAGGAGTCGATATTCTCTCAACAAATTGTTTGGAGACATACCAGTTATAGACGTACTTTTTCGATACAGCTGCGGTTTACTGATAGACATCATGCGACAAAAATCGGGGACGTCAAACTCCGCATCCTGCCAGTGTGCGTCTAACGTATCAATAAGTGCTTCCAAAAAAGTCTCGTCGGAGCGCGTCAGCCATCGTATATCACTTTGCCGGACAGCGAGGCTCCAGTCATTCTCTTTATAAAGATTGCGCACAATCGAGGAAGTTATTATTTGATTGTCTTTGCTGACACTGCACAAAAATTGCGTAAAGCGTATAGTATCGCCAAAGATGGAACTGTTTTTTGTAACTGGAATACCTGCATGCAGTCCAATACGCAATCTGACTATGTGGGCTATACTCAATAATTTTTTCTGGATCGCTAGCGCGCACTCCATGCCTTGTGAGGCGGATGTGAAGGAAATAACAAAGCCGTCTTCTTTTAAATATACCTCACGCCCACCATGATTCTTGGATTGCTCTCGAACAATGGTACTGTATAGCAACAACAACTCCTCCGTCCTGTCCTTACCAACTATATGATGCAGAAGTCGTGCATCCAGCGTTTTTGTAATCAATAAAATTCGAAAGGCCGGATCGCTGAATATTTTTAAATTGGTTTCGGGCTCTGCAGTGGCATGTTCCGGATCTTTGATCCTTCCCAAAAAAGCATTTACCACATCGGAATTAACCTGGATAATTTCGTTCGGAATTAAGCCGTGAGATTTTTCATGCATTCTTCTAACAGATTCCTTATCGGGGGCTTCAATCAGGCAAAACACGACCCCCTTATCTTCGTCGACCCAATAGGTTATCGCCTTGCAACAGAATTGGTGCTGAATCTTTATATCCAATATGTGCGCCGCTGCTACGTCTCGTGCATTAGCTTCAGGGGCAATATGGAGGTCCATAAAAAGTGGCATATCTTAGGGCAGCACAATTAAATTTATTCTTTCCTTTTAAAATAGAAAATTTGGTTCAATTAATGGTAGAATTGGTTCGCATTTCCTGCGACAAACGCAACGGAAATAATCTTTATCTTCATGGTTATGAAAATGCAATGTAGACAAACCGCTCTGATCGGCATTTTTATGCTTGCGTTCGCGAGTGTCTATTCTCAGGAGGGCGCTACCATATATAAAACCTATTGTGCCGGTTGCCATGGCGCAGAACTGCAAGGAGCGTCTGCATCGCCATTGATTAAGGCCGATTGGAAATACGGACGCGGCAAGGGAGCGATGTCCAGAAATATAAAATTTGGTATTCCGTTTACGGATATGGTGGCTTGGGGAAAAGTTCTAAATGATGAACAGATTAACGCCGTCACCGAGTTTGTCGTAGCATCTCAATCGGTGCCGCCTGAAGCACGGCGTCCGATTCCCGCTACATTAAATACCAAAGACTATAACCTTAAAGTCGAGCAGGTGGTGAGTTCAGGTATTCGCTTGCCCTGGGGTATCGAATTCATCGATTCAAACCATGCACTGATTACTGAACGTCCCGGAGCTATTCGTTGGTTGGTCAATGGAAAATTGGATGAAAAATCTATTTCGGGGCTTCCGTCAACGACTTATCAGCAAGTAACTGACGGATACTTCGACATTGCGCTCGATCCAAAATACCAAAGCAATGGCTGGATATACCTTGCATATAGTCATACTAACGAAAATCCGGCCGATAAAAATGCCGCCAGTATGACTAAGGTTGTACGGGGCAAGATCAAGGATTACAAATGGGTGGATCAACAGACGCTTTTTGAAGTCCCGGATTCATTAAAAGTTAGAGGAGGAAATCGATGGGGTGGAAGACTATTCTTTGACAAGGATGGATTTCTATTTTTTTCCATCGGTGATATGGCGAGAGCAAACGATTCGCAGGACTTGAGTAAACCTTCGGGAAAAGTTTTCAGGATCATGGCGGATGGTACAATTCCCACGGATAATCCGTTTGTCAAGAATGCATCTGCGATTTCTGCGATTTATTCGATTGGTAATAGAAACGTACAGGGCTTTTCTCAACATCCTGTTACTGGAGAGATATGGATGACTGAACATGGCCCGATGGGCGGAGATGAATTAAATATTCTTAAAAAAGGTGCGAACTATGGATGGCCTGTTATTACCTACGGCGTTGATTATAGTGGCGAAATAGTTTCCAACGATACGCTGAGAGCAGGCATGCTTCA
>DASQTN010000665.1:0-5902 GCA_035641895.1 Chryseolinea sp.
CTGTCCAATGTGCGAATCTCTCCTGTTATTGTATTTACTGAATGATAATACGGCTCAAGAAAAATCGTGTCTTTCGTCAGTTCAAAGCCTCTGTATCCAATCTCCGCATCTTTGATCGTAGATAAAGTCTGATCAAGAGCACGGAATACATCGCGCGAATGTCTTATGTGATTTACTTCAGCTATATAGTTGTTTAGGTTACGATACGTCATAAGACTCACAGCAACCAGGACCATCACAATAACCAAAAACATTAATTGAATGTAGAAATTTTTCATAATGTGGTTAGCGATCTACATCTGTAGAAAAAAATCTATTGAGCGATACTTAAAAATCCATCTATCATTCATTTTCACGAGTCATCTACTTTGGCTCATTATTTTATACAATAACACTAAACAAAACCAAATAGATTATGACTAAGATATCAAAGATTTTAACAGTATGCTTTGTAGTGAGTTGTGCAGCCGTTATTTCCAACGATTTATTTGCACAAATGCGCGCAGGCGTAAAGGGGGGGTTGAACGTCAGCAATCTATACATTGACGACGTGAGCGACGAGAACGCAAGGTTTGGATTCAATTTGGGTGTCTATGGACAAATTTTATCTTCTGACGCTTTTGCTATTCAGCCAGAGCTGTTGTTTTCAACGAAAGGTTCCGAAATCGAGTATGGCGGAAGTTTGTTTGATCAAACTGTGAAATACAATCTCAGTTACCTAGACCTACCGGTATTGGCTGTCTTTAAATTAGGAGAATCGGCAGAAATTCATGTCGGCCCATATGTTGGATATCTCCTTGGCGCTAACATCTCGCACGACGGCGATTTGGGGAGCGGCGTCGATGACATTGATAAGGACAATCTAAAATCATTCGATTACGGATTGTCGGGAGGTTTCGGATTGAATTTTGGAAACTTGCAGGTTGGCGCAAGATATAACTATGGTTTGGCAGAGCTTGCTGACAGTGATGCGGCCGATTTGCTAATCGGTGACGCAAAAAATTCTATGGCTCAGATTTATCTTGCCCTAAATCTTAATAACCAAAAAGACAATTAAATCACCATACGGTGAACTTGCACGTAAAAGTTATTCGTTGTACGAATAACTTTTTCTTTATGCATGAATATTATAAAGCTTCAATTTATTGTACAGCGTTTTGCGGTCGATTTTTAATAATTCAGCTGCTTTCGATTTATTGTAATTTACTTTTTCGAGCACATCGATAATTGCTTGACGTTCGGCCGATCCTGCGATAGATTTTAGTAACCCGATGCTATCATCCACCATGTCGGCTGGCAGAATAAGGGAAGAGTGCGCCTGTATTATTTCTTGAGGCAGACTGTCCGATTGAACTTCATCACCGACGGTGAGCAGAACCGCGCGACGGATCACATTATTCAGTTCGCGCAAATTGCCGTACCAAAAATAGTTAGTGATTTGTGTAAGTACCTCAGGCGAGAATGCCTTTACATTCTTGTGCAACGCTTGATTCGCTTTCTCTAAGAAATAATTCGCGAAAATCAATATATCGTCTTTGCGTTCCCGTAGCGGCGAAAGCTGAATCTTGAATTCATTTAATCTATGATATAAGTCTTCCCTGAACCTCCCCTCCTTGACAGATTTGGTCAAGTCCTCATTTGTGGCTGCGATAATCCGGACGTCGATCGGAATATCCTTAGTGGCACCGATGCGTTTTATTCTGCGTTCCTGAATTACGCGAAGCAGTTTGATTTGATTCTCGTAAGTTAGGTTGCCGATTTCATCAAGGAAAATGGTTCCTCCATTCGCAACTTCAAAACTTCCTTGTTTATCACTCACAGCCCCCGTAAACGCTCCTTTAATATGGCCAAACAATTCACTACCTGCCAATTCCTTTGGCAGTGCACCACAATCTATGGCGACAAACGGATAACTGGCGCGCTTGCTGTACCGGTGGATGGACTGGGCCACAAATTCTTTCCCGGTTCCTGTTTCCCCATTAATGATCACTGACATGTCCGAAGGCGCAATCAGTTCGATGTACCGCTGAACCGTCTGTGATTGAACACTTTTTCCAACAATGAAATCTATTGGAGCTGAATTTACTTTATTTTTCCTGACTTCGGGAGAAGTTACTTCCGTTTCAACAGAATTGCGCTTTTCGTTTTTAGCGATAGTCTCTTTTATCGTTAATAATAATTCATCAGGATACAACGGCTTGGTTACGTAATCATTAGCTCCGTATCGAAATGTCTCCACGGCCGTTCTGACATCGGAATAACCCGTGATAATAATTACAGCAACCGATGGCTGCAGTAGTTTTATTTTGCGCAACATTTCGACGCCGGTAAAGTCGGGTAGTCTGTAATCGCACAAGATCAATGTGTAGTCGTGAGTCCGCAATAATTTTAATCCGTCATCACCCCGGTGTGCTACATCGACCTCATAACTATTCTTAGTAAGGAATTTTGATAGTACTAAACAAATGTCTTTATCATCATCTATAATAAGTAATCTTAACATGGCAATTGGTTTGAGCAAATGGTTTTATTTGGTTAAAAAATTCAATTTTTCGAGGGAGTCTGAAATTGACTTTTTCGTGAAGGGCTTCGCTATAAAAAGCGCCGCTCCTTTTTGCAAAGCCTTTTGACGTTCACTATCATAAGCGCTTATAATTATGATTTTTGACTTGACATTTGAATGTTGTAAAGTATGGATTAGGTCGTAACCCGATCCATCGGCCAAATTTAAATCCACAAAAAGAAGATCGTAAGAGACCATTGAAGTTTTCGATAGCGCTTCCGCAATTGACAAAGCATACGTAGCGTCAAATCCCATTTTCTTCAGATATTTCGTAACTAGAAGACAAATCTCAAGTTCATCATCGACTACCAGGATCTTATTCATGAACTAATTTTTACCAAATCTCTCTTTCCACTTACAGAGAACAACGGAACTTTACTTTTAGTCGAGGTATTACGCCATTTATTTTTGTTGGCGGTAAACGTGAGCTTACCAGCTTCCAGGGACTTTGTTTTTAATGGAAAGAATATCCTAAATAACAAGATCGCAAATCCAACGCTGCACACATAAGTCCCAGCGATTAGAAAAATACTCAAAAATAGATCACGCATATAGAATAATTTCCTCATTTGTGGAAAAAATCGTGCCATGGGCCCCCCTTTGCCATTTGAGGTGCTAAGCTGGGTTCCTGGGTAACTAATTACCCAAAAAATGTGGAGTTGATTGGACACTATTTTTAAAACATGCCCATTAACGCTTATTCTACAGAACTTTCTATGGCATGAATTTTTTAATTCGTTGCTGAAACTAAAAATAAATTTTATGAGTAACCTTCTTTATGCCATTGCAGTAATATTATTAATTGCTTGGGCTTTGGGATTCTTCGTTTACAGTGTGGGATCAATCATCCATATATTGTTGGTGATTGCCGTCATCGCAATAATATTCAGATTGATTCGTGGGGAACGAGTTTAGCAAAGGGGCATCTTAATGATGAAGAGATTTAAGGTGCCCACCTTTGGATCTGTACGCCTGCGCAATCGGGTTTTTATTTTTATATCTATCTCGGTATGTGTTCTGCTTCTCGGGGCCGGAATTTTATCTCACTATGCCAGCCAACAAATCGAGAAACGGTTGAAAGCATTGGGCTGGAATGTTGGCTCGGTCAACGTCAACATTTTCTCCCAAACCATTGGCCTATCTGCTGTCGAGATAATACCCGGCCCCGATAGTGCTGAACATATTTCCATCAGAGCACAGATAGAAGATATAATCGTCAAAAACATCGGCCTCTATGACTTCCTGGTAAACAAGGAGCTAACGGTTGACGAAATGTTTGTAGGGGACGGTGTGATACACATCGTCCCTAAAACGCACAACGAAGATCATGACCGCCAACCCCTGGAAACTTCCATAGGGAAGATCACGATCGCCCGGATCGTGATCAAAGATTTGAACACATCAATTGCAACTGATTCGTTGACACGATATTCGGGGCGACTTAACATAACGTTAAATAACGTTCAGTCGTCCGATGGTACCGAAATTGGCGATATCAACGCTTACACTCTCGACGAGGCAGAAGCGACTGTCAATGATATTATCGTTAACTCTCAATTTTACGAAGTTAGAGTTGCTAGTGTGAAAATGGTAAGCGCCGAAGAGAAATTGCAGGTGGATTCCCTTACACTTATACCCAAGTATCCCAAATACAAATTTTCACGTATCGCCGGAAAGCAAACTGACCGCGTAAATTCCTTCGTTCCACAGATAGAGTTTACTGGAATAAAATACAACCAGCTTAGAGATAGCTCATTTGTAGCTTCCAAAATAGAAATTAAGTCGCCGGAGGTCTACTCCTTCCGTGACAAGCGAATGGAATTTAAGGAGACTAAGAATAAACCATTACCGATTGCAGCTATAAAACAATTTAACATCGGCGTAGAAGTCGATACATTAAAAATAACGGATGCAAAAATAACCTATGAAGAATTTCCTTCCGAAGGATTCAAAAGTGGAAAGATAGTTTTTGAAGATCTTCAGGCGGTATTAGTCAACGTAAGCGACAAAGTGTATCAGAACAGGCCGCGTTATGCAACTTTGGATGCCAGTGCTAAGATCATGGGAAAAGGTCTCATCCAGGCTTCTTTTCAATTGCCTCTCGACGCCGATGATCAATACCACGCCAAAGGAAAACTTAATCAACTGGCTTTATACCATCTAAATCCTGCTCTGGAAAACCTAGCTTTCATCAGGATCGAATCGGGGAGGTTAAACAACATGGATTTCGATTTTAATTACAATGACCGATCATCCAGCGGAAGTCTTACCATAAATTACCAAGATCTTAAGATGACCGGCCTTAAGAAAGAGAGGTCGCCCGATGAGAGCGATTTTAAGACTTTTCTTATTAACACAATCATTAAAAATGACAAGGATAAAGATGTTCCTATCGGGAAAAGAACAGGAAAAATTGAATTTGAGCGCGACCGAAAACGACAAATCTTTAATTACTGGTGGAAGTCTTTGTTATCGGGAATAAAAGCAAGTGTACTCAACAGCGAAAAGTCCTCCGGAAAATCTAAAGACGCACGAAAAAAATAATCAATGAAAAAAAATCGAAAGGTGAAATCTAAAAACTGATTCCACCTTTCGCCTTAATGACAACTAGTTAACTTTTGGAGATCTTGGGTTAACTTCGTTATTGTCATCCGCTGCTTCCAATCGTTCATTTTCGTTTGATCCATCAGGCAGAGCTGCTTCATTTTCTGAAACCGGCTTGCGCGATTGAGCATTGTCTTCTCTTTGATTAACGACCTTCAATTGCTCATCTTCATTTACAACCCGGTCGCGCTTTTCTGATTCTGGATTTCTGCGGACAGGAGTAGATCTTTCAAGCTCCTCGTTCTCTTTTCGAGGACGGGATTTCGGCGCCGGTTTTGTTCTATTCCGATCAACCGTTCCTGTAGGGTTTTTTGGCCTGTTCATAATATTATGCTTTAAATCGTTGTATCCTTTAACTAAGCTTTCGAAATAAACATGCCATCAATTCCAGCTGATTGATATTTCGATATTCATACTGTACGACAGCTGTTTTGTAATTCCGACAATATCATGTGGAATTTTTTACCTTCTCCTTCCACATCCTAAGCTACCTTAACCCTGATTGTGTCAAGTGCCCTGTTTCTCATCATCCCTTTTCCTGGCTTCCTTTTTTCGTTCACGCTCTTCCTTCCGTTCCTTTCTTTTTTCCCTCCGCTTTTCCTTTCGCGACTTTTCCTCGGCGGGCTTTTCGTTCTCAATTTTGCTGAGCTGCTCCGAAAATTTGACAGTGTTATCGGTGTTTCTTGCAAACGCCTGGACAAAAGCATTTCGAAACACATTCCAAATAGTCGGCCA
>DASQTN010000666.1:0-4240 GCA_035641895.1 Chryseolinea sp.
GCATTGAACAAAAAGAAACATGAATCTATGCCCGATGACAACGAGCAATGGGACGTGGCGGAAGAGGAATCACCCCCTGAATACAGGGATACGCTGACAATTGACCGAGTAAGGATGGCCATTGAAAAATTGCCCGACGGATACAGGACGGTACTTTCTTTATATTTGTTGGAAGGTTACGATCATCAGGAAATAGCGGAAATACTGGGCATCAGTGAATCCACTTCGAAATCTCAATTGAATAGGGCTAAGGGCAAACTAAAGGAATTGCTTGAAGTGAAATAGTTTTGGATCTAAATATTACTAGCATGAAAGATCAATTGGACAACTTTATCCGGAAGAACAGAGAGGGCTTCGATGATAAAGAACCTTCGGAAAAGGTGTGGCATAATATTGAATCGTCCATGAAATTTAGCACCCCCACTAGCAGGGGGAACGGTTTGGTATGGTGGCGGGCCGCTGCTATTTTTTTCATGGCATTATCGGCTTATTTACTTGTTCCTAAGCAAGTGATCAAATCGCAAACGTCTGAACTGGTCGCTAGCGAGTTTAGTGATGTTGAGGAATTTTATGTTAAGCAGATATCAGAGAAGGTAGAGCTGATAGATGGGTTCCAAAAGAATGAGGGATTAAACGGCTTTACTCAAGATTTTAAGCAGCTTGAAGCCATGTATATGATTCTTAAGGAGGAAATGAAGTCGAGTCCCAGTGAGAAAGTAAAGGATGCCCTGGTACTGAATTTATTGGTGAGAATAAATTTACTGAATCAGCAATTATACAAGTTAGACCAGGAATACGGTAAGACCGAAAAGAAGGATGAAGAAGTATGACGTTTGAAACTTTCGGAAAGTTGAAATTTAAACTTCCGGAAAGTATAGAAAAGCAAAAAAGCTCTGCGTCTCAGAGCTTTTTTGTTACCTAAACCTAAACCTATGAGAAGATTTACTCTACTCACTTAATATTAACGGAGTACCAGCCCATAGGTTACGTTGTGGTAAATTTTTTTACTGATTTTTTAATTTCTCTTTAAACACTTTTTTGAACTTCTCCACTTTAGGTTGAATCACCATGGCGCAGTAAGGTGCATCCCCATTTAACTTATAATAGTTTTGATGGTAATCTTCTGCTTTATAAAATACTGAAGCCGATGTGATTTCCGTTACTATAGGTTGGTCAAACACCTCGGCTTCGGTAAGTTTCTTTTTATATTTCTCGGCCAGTTGTTTCTGTTCATCGTTATGATAAAATATAGCGGATCGATATTGGGTCCCAACATCCGCTCCCTGCCTATTTAACGTTGTGGGATCGTGAGTCTTCCAGAAGATTTCAAGGAGTTCATCATAACTTACTTTTTTAGGGTCGTAGGTAAGCTGAATTACTTCTGCATGTCCGGTCTGACCGGTGCATACCTCCTTGTATGTTGGGTTTTTCACTTTTCCCCCCATATACCCTGATACCACCTTTTCAACACCATCTACGTTTAAAAATATTGCCTCTGTACACCAGAAGCAGCCATTACCAAATGTGGCTACCTGAAGACCGGGATTACTCTCTAAGTTTGTCATCGTTTGCGTGTGATTGTTACTTACCTTTTTTTGCGTATTACCTGCAAAAGCAAGAAGCACAAAAGATAGGATAGTTAGTTTCATTTTTAAGGAATTTGATTTATAAACTAATTTACGGCAAAAATGGTTCTTTGGATCTCATTATAAGATAAATGAGACGACCTGATTGCCAGAGATGAATGCCACGTTAAGAGTATTCAACGAAAATATTCGCAGCACGTCTGAGTCGAATAAAATTCAACGAAGTTTTAAAATCCAGCTGTAGCTGAAATGAGTTTAAAGAAAAGTCTAATAATTCTGATAGAAGCCCCGTACAGCAGGCACCAGCTGATTATAAATTGGTTTGGTAAACTCCAAAAACAAGTCTTGAGGGCGAGGAGGCTGTTGTTCTCTTAGTTGACATATTTTTAATTGCTGATCCGTTAAGGCTCTTTCATCACCATTGAAACGCGCCCATTGACTTACCCAAACAAATTCGCCGTTGAACTTTCTCGTTGTAAGTATTCCGTTGGTTTTCGCATCTACAACAATCATACTGAGTAAACCATTTGAGATAAGTTCCTTTCTATAGGTTGTAAATTTCGCCTTTACAGTATTGTATACCGGGACTGTCTTTCCATCTATTTTTGCTTCGCCAACTTTAACACTGTCTTTGGTCAACGTTTCTTCCTTCTCTTTCAAAACAGAATTACCTACGGAAAAATCATCAAACTGAATACGCATGATTTGATCTGCCTGTTCCAGGTTTACCAGTCTTGCTTCTTCAGGTGTATAAAATTTAATGAAGGTTTGATCCGTGTAATTGTTATGCAGAAATTCTTCAACCTTATCCTGGAAAAATCCACCGCTTAAATTATAGCGAGCGGGTACCGGAATTTGTTCAATAATAACTTTTAGTGTTGCTTCAAACTTTGCCTTGTCAAGATATTCCACGACGTCCTTGTACCCTGGAACAAAATGTTGGGTGTCAGCGAAATTAAAATACGCTTGCTTTGCGTCATTTCTATTTCCTTTCATCAACGCGCCAATACCGGCGTTATAACTTTCCTCCGCTGCTTTTTCTTTTAACGGGCCGATTTCAGTGTAATAATTTTTCGGATTAGGCACTGCCTTTTTACATCCGGGACATTGGCGTATTGCTTCATACAATGCGTTAATGCTGTTATAAGATTGAATGGCATTTTTCCACTTGTAATTCGAATTTGAAGCAATTTCATTTTTTGCTTCATTTTCATAGAACTCGATAGCGAGGGGATATGCGTTTTGCAATGCTTCAATAGATTTGGAATGATCAGGATTTTGTCGCAAGCGAGCGACGGATTTCATTACAGCTTCATAATAATTGCCACGTTCATAGGCTTGCTTTCCTGAACTACATCCGATCAAAAAAAGAGCGATTACAACGCTCGCAAAAAATGCTGTTTTCATAAAAAATTTTCTGCCTATTTATAATTAATAAGCAAGCTGTAAGTTACCTACATCATACGAAAAAATGAATTTGCAAGGGTGGCAGAGTGGTCGTTTTTAAGGACATAATCCACACGAAAGGTACATACGTTTTTACAGACAAATTGTTATAACTTTTTAGGCTTGAGTTACGCGGCTGCCGAGGAGGCGAAGGCTAAAAAACTGCGTCGTCTTTATCTTCGACGAACCGTACGCAGAAAGCAGCAATGAATAAAAACACGCCCGCCATGACCAGACTATAGATAGCCTGTGATTGATAAACATGTTTCACGATTAATCCTCCTACGATACCGTTAATGATTTGAGGAAAGGTGATGAAGAAATTAAAAATACCCATGTAGATACCCATTTTATATGATGGAATAGAACCGGCCAGGATAGCATAAGGCATTGCGAGGATACTTGCCCATGCAAAACCAACACCAATCATTGAAAATATTAATAGCTGAGGGTCATTGATAAAGTATATGGAGATCAAACCTATTCCGCCCGCGGTAAGCGAGATAGCATGGGTTCGCTTTCTTCCTAATTTTTTTGCGATGGCAGGAAGGAACAAGGCATAGACAGCTGAAACTCCATTATAAATTCCGAATAATCCGCTTACCCAATTTCCCGCATCCTGAAAAGTCTCAGAGGAAGTATCACTCACCGGTAACCCATAAACGTGCGTTGCTATTGCCGTCGTACTAAAAACCCACATTGAAAAAAGTGCAAACCAGGAAAAGAATTGCACTAAACCCAGCTGTTTCATGGTCTTAGGCATTTTTGCAAAATCATGAACGATCTGAGCAAGTCCTTTTTTCGTTGGTTGATCGCTGTCTTTTCTATATTCCTCGGGAGGAAATTCTTTCGTGCTCACAACAGTCCATAGGATGGCAACCAAAAAAATCACTGCGCCGATGTAAAATGAAAGCGAAACATTAAAGGGAACTTCTCCTGGGTTAGCGGTTTTGGCAACGCCAAAAAATTCTGCGAAAACATAAGGGAGCCAAGAACCAATGACCGCTCCTAATCCAATTAAAAAGGTCTGCACGGAGAAACCCAGAGTGCGTTGATCAGAGGGAAGGAGGTCAGCAACCAATGCACGAAAAGGTTCCATCGCTACATTAAATGAGGCATCCATGATCATCAATATACCTGCGCCGACATATAATGGTGGGAGTAAGTGGACAAGCACATCCGCATTCGGCATAAAAATAAGGGCGCAT
>DASQTN010000667.1:0-2542 GCA_035641895.1 Chryseolinea sp.
CATTAACGAAGCATTGGCTATGTTCGCTTCTCCTGAAACTCCGGTTTTAATTATCATACATGAATCAGGGGGCCAAAAAGATTATGACCGACCTACTACGATCAAAAATTACCTGAACTATTTAAAGGATCAGAAGAAACCGGCGGATAAAATCGGAAACCTGCAATTCGATAATTCTGGTAAAATCACGGAGGTTGAACTGGTGAAACAGAACTAACATACAATTCTAAAAAATAATAAAATGCTTAATCGTAAATTTTTATCCGCCCTGTTTGTAAGCCTTTGCATGGTGAGTCTTTTAATGGGCCAGAATGCTGAGATAAGTCCTGCGAGAAAGCAGGCTATAGATTCTCTCGCACTAGAGAAAGTTCGGGATCTGAGCAAGTACATCAGCATTATTGGAAATAAGAAAACCCCATTTTCAGAAGCTACTCGGGTGATGGATCGTGCAGAGGAACTTTTTGCACCGGATAGTGAAATGGGTGTATCATCGTTGAATCGAAAGGAGATCAACTATTATAAGGTGCGTAAATATTTTGAACGATTAATGGCCCTTAACTATGATCGGGTTACAATTTCATGGTATGATATCCATTACATCAGCGACCTTGAACGTCAACCTGACGGCAGGTATGTTGGCGTTGTTACGATATATCAACGTTTCGAAGGCACATCGGATGACGGCCTGAAGTATAAGGACACTACCAAAAAAGATATCACCATTTACGTTGAACGGAAAAAAACACAAATACAAGGAAGAACGATCGAATTCTGGGACGTGATGTTGGGTGATATCAGGGTGAGCGAAACGAGTGCATGAGGTCTGTTTTCTTATTAATAATATTGACAGGGTTATCCTTCTCTCTACAGGCGCAGCTTGTGGATGGGATGGATGATGAAAGTAAACTCTACGCGGAGAACAAACAGGTCAATCAATTTTTCCGGCGTTTCAATGGGGAAGAAGATGAAAAAGGTGAGCGCTACTATCCTAAGGACAGATTGTACCGAAGCGAAAAGCTTCGGAAGAAATATATAGGGATATTATTTGATGCCAGTAATGCGGGCATCAGTCCAGATTTGAAGGTGGAATTCACCAAGGACGTAATTAATAAAGACAAGCCTGTAGTTCTCAATTTTCACGGAGGAAATTGGTTTTCTGAAGTTCACACACTTTTTGTGATGAATGGAAAAGAAGTACCGGTAACGTTATTCATGGAGCTTGAAAAACACCATCAGGGTACACGTTGGGTGATTAGTAAGGTTTATGCCGAGATGTTCAAGTCATCTTTTGAAAGAGATACGGTTAAAGTCGGCAAATTTCTCCACCCTTTAAGCCATGAATTGGATTTCATGAATCTACGGAAAGCCTTTAGCAACCCTGATAGCGTTAGCCAATACACCCTCAAAAAGTTTGTACCGGATCATCTGTCAGTTTTTCTTTATGAGGTAAAAAAGGGAAACTTAAAATTCAAGACTGTGCAAGGAGTACAATTCCACTTTTTTCAAATCGATGGTTGGTATTTCGAACTTTCACAGTTTAACAGGCCGGGGTACAATACAGGATGGCTGATATCCAATCTTGTCAAAGTAAAAAATGAATTTGAAAAAAATCTTCTTAAGAAGTACGTCTACTATGAGACAAAATAAGTGGTGGATCGTTTTTGCTTTTTTTCTTATTGCATTCGGGAATCTTAACGCGCAAAACGCTAAACCGGATGCGAAAAAGCATGAGCAAAAAGTAAAGGATATGGTGGCTTTTCTGGAGTATGTTCTTAATACTTTGGGGAGTTCCAGCACATCTGCCCGCGATAAGGATGTGCTTATTACAGAGAGTTATACGAAGATATTTCGCGATGCCAAGGTACAAATTGAGGACGATCTTGTTGAAAAACGAAATGTTATCACTAATAAGGACGTGCAAGCCTACCTGAAAGACGTCGACTTCTTTTACGATGATCTTAAATTTGAATTCACAATAAAAGATATCAAGGGAAATGTCAATGCGAATGACAAATTGTTTTATAAAGTGTCATTGATCCGAAATATGCAAGGAACGACGGTCGAGGGTAAACTTGTTAATAATACCATCCCGCGCTACATCGAGATAAACTATGACCCGAAAGATCAGGATTTAAAAATTGTAAGCGTCTACACAAACGAGTTTGATGAAAAAGAAGGATTGACGAATTGGTGGAAAGAGCTATCATTTGAATGGCAGTCTATCTTTCTTCGAAAAATGAACATAACTGATAGTGTCGACCTCGCAGACATTCGTAACATTGCGTCGATTGAAGGCCTTGATCTCACAGGAAATCAGTACATCCAAAATATCGAACCATTAACACAACTTGTTAGCCTGCAGACGCTCAATCTTTCAAATACCGGTGTCACGGATTTGAGCCCCATCCGTAACCTCACGGAACTTGTCGAATTAAACCTGTCGAATACAAAACTACAGGACATTTCACCATTGAAGTATTCTGACAAATTAATTAAGCTCAATCTTAATGGGACATCCGTTGATGATATTTCGGTGCTTGAG
>DASQTN010000668.1:0-3953 GCA_035641895.1 Chryseolinea sp.
GCGCTTCCGTATCCGAGACGCAAAAACGTGTTGAGAAGGATAGACGGTAAATTCTACACGGAAGAAATGCTACATGATGCTGCGATACTCAAGCAATTCGGATTTAATGAAAATGAGGTGAAATATTTGTCAACTAATCCATGGTGGGATCTGGAATCGTTATATGTAAAGCCGTACCTGGACAAGTTCAAGGATGAATATCAACCCTTCGGTGTTGGATACGACGACTGGGACAAATTCCCTATGTCTGACATTTATAAGAAGGACGGCGCTTCTAAGACCGCACTGGGATTTCTTGGTGGAAATAATTCCTCGGCACTTTTCAACCTGTGGCATGACGCGATACTCAAATTGCGCGGTGTTCCATTGTCGCCGCCTGAAGTTTTTAGATTGAAAGGTGGTAACCAAATGTTGCCAAATACTTTTGCAAAGCGATTGGGTTCAAGGGTGTGGTTAAATACACCAATTGTCTCAATCAAACATGGTGACAGCGGAGTATCAGTAACCTACAAACAACACAATGAACAAAAAGTCATGGACGCTGATTTCTTTGTCAATTGTATTCCACTGCCTGCCTTCAAAAATATACCGGTAGATCCTCCGTTGCCTGTGGAACGACAATATGTCATCGAGAATGTAACTTACGATTCTTATCAGCGTTTTGTTTTTCAGGCTAGTTCCAAATTTTGGCTTGACGACAATCTCACCATAAATATGGACCTGGATCACCCCGACCTCTGGTCGGTATGGCAATGCGCGGATGAAGTGGATACACACCGCGTTATTATATTGGGTACAGGACCGGGAGGAATTTCACCTCAACGAGCGTTGGCCGCTTTCCGCGATGTATATCCAGGCTCTAAAAAGGATACGATCGAACTAGCCATCAGCAGAGACTGGACGAAAGAAACTTTTTCTCCTACGTGCGAAAGGCTTCCATTTCCAATTGGGGAGCTTCATAAATTCTGGCCTACGCTTATGAAGCCACACGGTCGCATTCATTTTGCCGGCGCATACGCGGATAATCTTAATTGGGGAACTGAAGCCTGTACGCGATCCGCCAACCGTGTAGCCAATGAGATAGACAAATCTTAATAAATCGTAAATTGTGTTGACGCAGTATAGAAATATTTTTATCGTTATTATCTGCGTATTGAGTTTTGGATTCACGTATTGGCAGAATCAAAATAGTCCGCCAAAAGTAACGATCTCCGTTCAGGGAAAGGGAAATACATTTCAATGGAGCTCGGTTGTTCCCTATACTATCGCCGTTTCGGATGCCGAAGATGGTAACTCGGAATACGGTGAGATCCCTTCCGACGAAGTTTTTCTCGTGGCAAAATATTTACCTGACTCAACGCTCGTTAAAAAAAATCCTGGTGAAGAACAGATGAAACATTTCGATGCCCTCCTTACGATCAGCAAAGCATTATGCTTTAACTGTCATGCTGCCAGGGCAAAGTTGATTGGCCCGTCCTTCGAGCAGGTAGCGGCCCGGTATAAAAGTGATCCTGCCGCTGTGGATTTGCTGACGAAAAAAATTATTGATGGATCTACAGGTACATGGAGCGATCTCAATATGCCTCCACATCCAGACTTGGAAGTGCAGGAAGTAAAGGAAATGGTGACGTGGATACTTGATAATAATGCTGATCCAGACCTTACTTATTTTGTTGGTATTGACGGGGCATTGAGAACGAGAGAGAAACCGGCCAATGCATCAGAGAGAGGGGTATACGTTCTCACTGCAAGCTATATGGATCACGGGCCAAGGAATGCAAATAATGGGCTAGAGACACTAGGGAAAAGGGGACAGCATACACTTGTACTAAGAAGCCTTGAATAGTGATAGTTCAAAGTTGCAAGTTAAGAGTTTAAAGTTGCCGCAAAATAAAACTCTCATCATAACGCCGTGCGGTCAAGCAATTCCCAACTATCTGTTGCACCATATTATTCTTTGTTTTGATACTAGCGGGTCCTTAAACAATAGCGCCGTTGCGATGTTAAAATTCCAATAGTCCCGATGTTAAACTTTAAAATCACAAAACATGGAAAGACATCAATTTAAAACCACAATCAACGCACCGCGCGAGAAGGTTTGGGAAATCCTTTGGGGTGATGAAACGTATCCGCAATGGACGTCAGCATTTTCCGAAGGGTCGCAAGTTCAAACGGATTGGAAAAAAGGCAGTAAGGTCCTGTTCTTAGACGGCAAAGGTGATGGTATGGTATCCGTTGTGGCCGATAATATTGCCAATGAGTTTATGTCGTTTAAACACCTTGGTATGCTAAATAATGGCAAAGAGGACTTAGAGACTGCCAAGCAAAAGGGTTGGTCAGGCGCAATCGAAAATTATACATTGAAGACCGTTAATGGTCAAACCGAATTGACAATCGATCAAGATGTTGAGGCCGACTATAAAGAATATTTTTTGTCGACTTGGCCGAAGGCGCTGGAAAAACTTAAAACTTTGGCCGAGAACAGGGCCGAAGAGAATGTGGTTGCAGGAGAACAATCTCGTACATCCCGGTAGGTTTACAAAAAGGATATAAATAAAAAAGACGCACAGCCTTAAGGTGTGCGTCTTTTTTTTAATCGAAAAATTGTTTTCTTATTAGCAATGGTTTAGCTACTCTTTGGCTTCTCTGTTAAATCGTTGCGCTTCACCTTTATTTTTTTTCCAGCGTCGTCGAGATAATAATATTTATTGTTTTTCATGAACAACGCTTCACCGTGCGGTCCCACTTTGTTGTTCAGGACCGACTGTTTCCCTGAGTAGTCGGGCAATGTAAACTTTGTTTCAGATTTTTCAGCAGGTGCTTCCTCGACAACCAATTTTTGCATCTCTGTTTCAGTGGCGACTTTCTGCTTCGATGCACGTTCTGTTTTCTCAATTTTTGCCAGGGTAGTGTCCTGAGCTGCGGCTAAATTGCATATCATTGCAATGCCACAGGCGAGCGTAAATACCATTTTCATAGACAAGTGGATTTAGTGGTATCATTTTATCAAGAAAATCTCGTACCAGTTTTAATACATCCCAAACTGAAACGAGATAGTCAAACGTAGAACATATCCCGATATTTCGATTTGGAAATTTTATTGGGCGTGGGCCATCATGCAGTTCCGAACCTGAGAATTTATGTCAAAATCAAAGGGTTTGAAATTTTCGGATGCACCCTTGCCGCTTGCATGTGCAATTCTGACCTGTAAAAACCGGAGTTGTCAACTGCGATCCTAAAGTCGATTTAATTATTAGTAGATCGTTTTGCTGATTAAAGTCTACATGCGCGATGTAACTACCCAGCGTTTTGCGAGTTCAGGGAAATTATTTGGTTTCTGGCTGAAGTGATTATAGCAAATTTACCTATTGATGAATTTTTAAGAAATCAGCTCTCTCCGAGCCATACTCCTAATCAAAGCTACTTCACTATAGACAAAAGCAACTCCGGTTCGTTTGTGGTAATAAAATCAACGTTTTTCTTGAGCAGTTCTTCCAACTGGGTCCTTTCGTTTACAGTCCATACGTTAATCGTCAGTTTTTTGCTTTTCGCCTGTTCTATCCAATCGGGGTTTTTTTCTAAGACATTAAAGTTGTAGTCCAAACCGAAGAAATTGTCCGTTGCCAGCTCTGCAGGAGTTTTGTCACCTCTTAAGTATGCGACTTTAGCATAAGGTGCAAGCCTCATAACTTCTTTACATGCATCGTAGTCAAAACTGATGTAATCGACCCAGGCTTGCGCATAAACCTTTTCTACCAGCGCGACGACCTTACGCGCTAAGGTGATGGAGCTTTCTTTGCCAAGCTCTGAAGGCTTTATCTCTAAAATAAGTTTCGTCTTTGTTTGCTCCATTCCGCTCTTTAGATAGTCCTCCAGTGTCGGTAATAGTTCACCATTAGCAAGTTTAATTGTCAATAATTCCGAGGCGTTGGTTTTCGCAATAGAGACGCCCT
>DASQTN010000669.1:0-2787 GCA_035641895.1 Chryseolinea sp.
ATCTATTCGTGATGCATCAAAAAAAATAATACCGACGTGGGAATTGATGATGAAGAACATTTACAACCTGAATGTAAATCAGCTGTCGCGTGAAGGATTCCAGCTGCGAATTATCTATCGCGATGATAGAACGGGTATTGACAATCCTCAACTTCAGGAAGGTGCAAATGTGAGGACGCGCCAGCTCATAGAAATTTTAGGATTGGACAAACTTAATCCTGTTAATGATCCGCAGAAAGACGGTAACTTCGACTTCATCGAAGGTATCACGATCAATACGAGCACAGGTATGATAATTTTTCCTACGCTGAAACCGTTCAGCGAAGGATTGCGACAAGCTTTTAGAGGTGAATCCAACGAGAGCTTTCTAATTCAGAAATATTCATACGATACACTTTACAACACTACTAAGGCCGACGCTGAATTGTTTGCCACGAAAAATAAATTTTACATCAAAGGGCTTTATAATGCCGGCTCTTCAAAGGAGATTTTAATTCCTGGTTTTGGTGTATCACAAGGTTCTGTAAAAGTTTTTGCCGGCGGACTTCCCCTTGTGGAAGGGAGCGACTTTGTGGTTGATTACACGTTTTCAAAAGTGACAATCCTGAACGATCAGATTTTGAGTTCGGGAAAACAAATCGAAGTGAAATACGAGCAGTCGGATCCATTTGCTTTTCAAACTCGAAGTCTTTTAGGAACACGTTTCGATTACCACCTTAGTGATGATATCAACTTGGGGAGTACTGTACTTTATTACAATGAACGGCCACTGGTATCGCGCAACCAAATTGGTACAGAGCCTGCAAGAAACTTACAGTATGGTGTGGATTTCAATGTCAACAAGAAGAGTCGCATGCTAACTAAAATCGTTGATGCAATACCTTTCCTTCAGACTAAAGAGCAATCCACGATAAACTTTACGGGAGAATTTGCTCAATTGATTCCAGGGACGTCGAACGTAGTGGATGGTGAAGGAACTGCCTACATCGACGACTTTGAAAATTCAGCCACACCTTATTCTTTGATGAGTCCGACAGGTTGGAAGCTTGCCTCTACCCCTAAAACCGAGGACAACCGTTTTGACCCCAGTGCACAAGCGAGTAATGATGTACGAGCCGGTTACAACCGCGCAAAGCTTGCATGGTATCAGGTCGACAATCAGCTCTATCGAAATGTCGGAAGGTTTAAGCCGGATAATATTACCAATGAAGATCTAAAAATGCACTACACCAGGGCCGTCGGCCCGCAGGAAATTTTTCCATTTAGACAACAACAGCAGGCTGTCTTTTTTGAACAAATTTTTGATGTAGCTTATTATCCCCGCGAGCGAGGTCAATACAATTACAATCCTAGCCTGGACAACAATGGTTTTCTCACAGATCCACAGGCTAACTGGGCAGGTATTACCAACGCCATTGAAACAGAAGTTGACTTCGACAAAGCCAACATTGAATACATAGAATTCTGGCTTTTAAATCCATTCATCAACACTCAATACGGGGTTGTTGACGATGGGATTAATCCGCCACGTTCCAATACAACGGGTGGAAAACTCATATTTCAACTTGGAAGCATTTCGGAAGATGTGGCCCGCGATGGAAGGCATGCTTTTGAAAATGGATTACCTCCAGACGGTACGTTGGATGCCGGCGCAGCCAAAAATAATTGGGGTTATGTTTCAACGCAGTCGTATTTGATTGGGGCTTTTGACAATTCTACATCCGCCAGAGCGAATCAGGATGTTGGTCTTGATGGTCTTCCTACTGATAAAGAAGTAACATTTTTTTCTGAAACGCCACAAAGTTTTTTGAACACCGTCAATCCCGCTGCCCGCCCCATTGTTGAGGCCGACCCGTCTGCCGATAATTTCGTTCATTGGCTCAACACTCAATACGATGCTGCCGATGCAAAAATCTTAGAGCGCTATAAACAAATGAATGGGCAGGATAGCAACTCGCCTATTATCACTGGTGATGATGCTGTAGCTCAATCGGGAAGCACCATTCCAGACAATGAAGATCTTAACGCCGATAATACCTTGACTGAGTTAGAGGAGTATTATGAATATGATATGGACTTGCTGCCGAATCAATTGAGAATTGGCTCGGAATATATCGTCGATCATATTCAAACCGATGATCAGGGAGAACTTCCGGAAAAAGTAGATTGGTATCTTTTCAGAATCCCTGTCAGAGAATTTGAGAACAGGTTTGGCGCGATTGACGGTTTCAAATCTATCGAATATGTTCGTATGCTGTTAACCGGGTTTCGCGACCCTGTGGTACTTCGTTTTGCAAACTTCCGGATGGTAGGAAGCCGGTGGAGAAGGTATACCGACAATCTTCGTGAGGGTGCCTTGATCCCTGATCCTGAACCAGGCGCGGATAACTTCACCGTTAACGTAGTGAACCTTGAAGAAAATGGTGCAGGTGATGACGACAAATCCCCTTACGTAATCCCTCCCGGCGTTGAGCGCGACCGTGATAACACGTCCTCCGTTGCGCGATTACTTAACGAACAATCCATCCAGGTTTGTATTGATGAGTTGGAGGATGGCGATGCACGTGCCGTTTACAAAAACATTTCGATGGACCTCTTTAATTACGGAAGAGTAAAAATGTTTTTCCACGCCAACAGCGAATCACAAGATGACGAGATGACAGCATTTTTGCGCATGGGTACCGATTTCGATCAAAACTATTATGAGGTTGAAATCCCTTTGAAAATTTCTCCGTTAGGCAGTGCAAATGAGCGGGACGTCTGGCCGGAAGAAAATGAGATCGACAT
>DASQTN010000670.1:0-3820 GCA_035641895.1 Chryseolinea sp.
CTAAACACCATACCGTTTGCAGATAACACATTTGGTATTCAAGCAGCGGCAAAGCGATTTTTTTCAACTACGGCAGATGCCTTAAAAGTTGATCAGGCCGCGATGCTGATTGGACAATTAAAAGCTACGCACAGCTATAACCCCAGGCTCTTTCCGAAACGAGCATTAGAAAGAAGAAATATTGTGTTATCCCAAATGGTAAAATATAGTTTCCTCGATGAGAAAAAAGCGGAAGGTCTAAAGAAATTGCCGTTGGGACTGCAATACAATAAGATTTCACACCATCAGGGTTTGGCTCCTTACTTTAGAGAATATTTGAAAGCCGAACTGCTCGTCTGGTGTAAATCGCATACAAAAGAAGATGGAACGCCTTACAACTTATATACCGATGGCTTGAGGATATATACCACCATTGATACAAAACTTCAGCAGTATGCTGAAAACGCTCTGGTGCAGCAAATGACCGAAGTTCAAAAACAATTTTTTGATCATTGGGGAAAAGAGCTTCCATGGAAAGGAAAAGAAGGACTTGTGCAGGAAGCCATAAGACGATCACCGCGTTATCAAAGGTTGAAACAACAAGGACTATCAGAAGATGAAATCATGAAGGTGATGCAGAAGCGCGTCCCTATGAGATTATTTACATGGAAAGGTGAAAAAGATACGAAGGCCAGTCCTATCGACTCGATCAAACATCATCTTCAATATTTAAATGCGGGATTTCTCGCTATGGAACCAGCCACTGGTGAAGTGAAAGCCTGGGTTGGTGGCATTGAACACGATTTTTACCAATACGACCACGTCAAAACTTCTACTAAGCGACAGGTTGGTTCAATCTTCAAACCCATTGTATATGCTATGGCGATTGAAGAGGGTATTTTACCGTGCGACCTCTACTCTGCCGAACAGGAAACCTACATCGACAAAGAAGGTGTGAAATGGACGCCGCGCAATATGCAAAATGATTACAATGTACAGTACTCTATGCGTGGTGCGCTTGCATATTCCGTGAATACAGTGGCCGTTAAACTTATTCAAGAAGCAGGCGTCAATAATACGATAGCGCTTGCGCGTAAGATGGGAATTAGCAGTGAACTACCCGATGTTCCTTCAATCGCGTTGGGCTCATCGTCGATTTCGTTGATGGAAATGACTACTGCTTACGCTTGTCTGGCTAACGAAGGCGTTACCAATCTTCCTTTTTATATCCGCGGAATCTATGATCTGGAAGGTAAAGCTTACAATGATTTCAAACCAAAAGGTACTGGCAAACGGGCAATTTCAAAGGAGACTGCTTTGCTTGTGCGCCAATTGATGCAGACCGTTGTACATGAAGGTACAGCCTCACGGTTGCGTTGGAAATACGGCGTTTATACCGATGTCGCGGGTAAAACAGGAACCACCCAAGCAAATGCAGATGGATGGTTTATGGCAATCACCCCCAAACTTGCCATCGGAACCTGGGTGGGTGCAGACGACCCGCGTATTCGTTTTAAAAATACCAAACTTGGACAAGGGTCGAATACCGCCCTTCCCATTGCAGCTTACTTTTTAAAGCAAGTGAATCAGGATCGCGATTATAAATCGATCTCCAACGCACGCTTCAAGCCGTTGCCTTATGAACTGCAGACCGAATTGCAATGCGATTTGTACGAGTTGGACGACGAACTGTGGGCCGACATCGAAAAAATGATTTTCAAACGAGATTCAATCCAACATGCCGACACGCTGGCAAAGCCGCGCGAAGACACTTTCTTGGAAATGTTATACAAGCGCAAAGTGAAAATTCAGCAGGCTGCTCATCGCCGCGATTCAATCAGCGCCGCAACGATTAAGGTAGACGGCGGTTGACACTAGATACCTGTGGGACTTTGCTCTTTCTTTAGTGTGAAATAAAAATCGGAACCTTTCCCTATTTCAGATTCCGCCCAGATTTTCCCATCGTGACGTTCTATAATTCTTTTTACTACGGCAAGACCGATACCTGTTCCGTTAAATTCACTCTCGCTGTGTAACCGCTGAAAAATGGAGAAGAGCTTGTTGTAGTGGGCCATATTAAAACCAGCCCCATTATCTTTAACAAAATAAACGAGTTCCCCACTGTCCTCAACCGCTCCAATTTCGATTTTTGGTTCCGGTTTCTTTTGTGAATATTTTATTGCGTTTGAAATCAGGTTCGTCCACACTTGTTTCAACATATTGACGTCGCAGTACGCGTCTGGTAAATTTTCATGGATAATAATTTCCGCCCCCGAGACTGGCATAGTCAATGAAATTTCTTCCATAACCTCATCGATCATTCTACGCATACTGACTTGGGTCTTGCTTATTTCTGCATTGGCTTGTCTGGAAAAACTGAGCAGATCCTTGATGAGCTTCGACATCCTGTCTACCGATCCCATGATGTGATTCACGATCTCCAATACCTCTTTGTCAAACTTTTCAGGGTACATGGTTTGCAACAATCCAGCAAGACCTGTGATGCTGTTCAATGGAGACATTAAATCGTGAGAAATAGAATAATTAAAGGAGTCGAGGGACTGCAACTGCTCAAGTTTTTTGGCAAGGTCATCGTTGAGTGCTTTGACTTTTGCTTCTGATAATTTTCTTTCGCCGATCTCCCATTCTAGTTTTCGGTTGGCGGCTCTCAATTTTTTTTCCTGCCTCACTAGCTCGCGGTTTTTTTCGCTGAGCTCAACGAAAGCTCTAACTTTAACCTTTAGCAATTCTGGAATCACGGGCTTGCTGATATAATCAATAGCCCCCGCCTGATATCCCTTATAGATATTTCCTTCAATATCCATCGCCGTAAGAAAAATGATAGGGATATTCTTGAGCTTGTCTCGATTGTAAATTAAGGTGGCGGTTTCAAAGCCGTTCATTCCCGGCATCAAAACATCCATAATAATAAGGTGGAAGTCCAGATCTTTTAGCAAGAATGCCAGCGCTTCTTTACCCGAATGGGCCTTAATGAGTTGATAGTTTTCGTCCTTTAGTATTGTCTCCAGCGCAAACAAATTCTCATCACGGTCATCGACTAGCAATACCTTGAATTGAGATTTCTCATCGACCATATGGTTCGTGCTGTCCGTACTATATTCCTCCATATTCTTTTTTAACCGCGGTTAACTTCTATGCTGACTTATAGTACATGCATAATCTAATATTAAACCCATAATGGCCCATATTGTTCCCGGCATGGTCAAATCCTTTCCTTCGCACATTTTATGTTTAAATTTGCCATATGGTGGAGATTACTGAAGCAAACGCAAAACACATACCCGTTATTGTGGAAATTGCAGAGACAACGTGGGCTGCTACCTATCGCACCATTCTTAAACCGGAGGAAATGCGTTATATGCTGGATAGTATATACAGCGCTTCTTCATTGCAAGGTGTCATGGCCGACGGTTCTCAAAAATTTCTACTCATAAAAGATAAACACGGTTATGCGGGGTTTGCGTCCTATGGCAAACGGCAGAGCGATCCTGGAGTTTTCAAGCTTCATAAAATATATGTCCTTCCCACGCATCAGGGGAAAGGCTATGGAAAGCTTTTAATTGACGCTGTTAAACAACAGCTTCGAGCACAGGATGCTATTATGCTGGATTTAAACGTGAACCGCTATAATCCGGCGCGACATTTTTATAAAAAATTAGGGTTCACAGTTATTCGTGAAGAAGATGTACCGATTGGACAATATTTTATGAATGATTATGTTATGCGATTGGATCTGAGGAACTTATAGAATTTACGATGAAGATTGTAGATTTACACCTGCCTGGCGGTAGGCAGGCCTGCCTGACGGTTAGGCAGGATT
>DASQTN010000671.1:0-5718 GCA_035641895.1 Chryseolinea sp.
ACCATCCCGTTGGCCATCTCCTTCCTTATGGGTTTTAGCTTGCTTGCAATTTCCAGTGTCTTACTGCCGTAAGACAAAGCTTTTTCAAAGTCAAGTTGAGACCTATTAGTAGCCGCCAGGTTATAATAATTTTTATAGAGAACTTCCTGATCCTGAAGTTGAATTTTTTCTCGAATCAACAATGCCTTTTCATACGCCTTTTCTGCTTCGTAAAAATCAAACTTGGAATACTTATAAATGTCACCTAACCCATGATAACAATTTGCAACCTGCTCGTTCCATTCGCCTTTTAATGATTCCAAAATTCTTTTAGCATTTTCATAGTGGCTAATGGGCGGATCTATCTCATTCGTTATTCTATTATAATATTCGCCAGTGTAAAAATGCAGTTGAGCCAATATGCTGTCCTCTTTTGCATTCTTCAAAATTTTCACAGATTCTTTTAACAAGGCAAATACTTTTTCTTCCTGCCGCTCCAAATCGGCCGAAAGTGTGCCGGAACTTTGGGAATGACGGAGTTGATCATCGATATCAAGCGAAGCCAGCTTGTTAACAGAAAGTAAATAAATTGACCACTCACCTTTTTGTTGTGCTTCGTTCATCGCCCTTTCAAAAAATTGAAAGGCTTTATCAGGATCGCGACTGACGAACGACTCGCCCATCCGGTATAAAGATTGAGCAGAATCAGTCACCTGCGAAAAAGCAAAGGGATGTAAAGTCGCAGATATTATAGATAAGACGAGAAATCTGTTAATGATGAAGGTCATTCTATCCCCGAATATAGGGATGTAAAATGGAATGCGGTACTGATCGGCGGTAACTGATTGCTGCTAAAAGGAATTAAATTTCATTCTTTAACTCGCAGGTTCGGCGTTGTAACCTTTCAGGGCGTACCACAAAACTACCAGAAAGCAAAAACAAGGAAGTATGAATGACAGCTGAATACCAACCGCAATAGCCATGTAGCCCATTACCGGAGGTAAAATTGCCCCACCGACTATCGCCATTATAATAAATGAAGAGCCTAGCTTAGTAAACTCACCCAAATTTTTTACACCTAAAGCGAAAATGGTCGGGAACATTATTGACATGAAAAAATTAATCGCAAGCATCGAATATACCGCCACTAATCCCTCGGCAAAAATTCCTCCCAAACATAGCAGCGCCGCCGCCAGCGCGTACACCGAAAGAAGTTTATGATCTTTAATGAATGTCAGAAAAATAGTCCCTAGAATTCTACCCACAACGAACAACGATGTGCCTATAACCAAAAATTTTTGCGAAGCTACCTCTTTCGACGTCCCAGGTAAAATATCGGTAATATAATCAATGGTGATACCCCAAATCCCAGCTTGAGCACCGACATAAAAAAGCTGAGCTATCACGGCATAAATAAGATGCCTCTTCTTAAATATCCGCTTATCAAATTTAAGCGCAGCCCCCTTTGCAGGCTCAGGCATTCTGGTTAAATAAAAGCAAAATGCTACAGTCAGAACAACGCCTCCAATTAGCGCATACGGAAATATTACTGCATCAGCCGCTTGCTGCTTCTCAGCAATGGTAGTCATTGCGCCTTCGTTTCCAGCAAAAATAAACCTGCCAGCGATAAATGGGCCTACTACCAACGCAAGTCCATTGAAGGATTGAGAGAAATTCAATCTCAATACAGATGTTTCCGGCTTTCCAAGAATTGTAACATAAGGATTCGCTGCCGTCTCCAAAAAAGCGAGTCCACAAGCGATGATGTAAAGGGCGACAAGAAAGAATCCGAAGGTTAACAAGTTCGCAGCTGGAATAAATAGAAACGCGCCAACAGCGTACAAAATTAGTCCCAGCAAAATTCCTTTTTTATAACCCTGCTTTTCCATAAACACTCCTGCAGGAATAGCAAAAGTGAAATAACCAAAATAGAATGCTGTTTCGACAAACATAGCCTCTGCCCGACTTATGGTAAAGACAGGCTGAAAATGTGCGATGAGTGCAGAATTTAAAATGTTTGCCATTCCCCATAAAAAAAACAAACTCGTTACGAGAATGAATGGAATGATGTACGACTTGTTGCTATCGATACTTTCCGTTGTACGCACAGCTTCAGTGGTAGGAATAGGCATGGTTGTAAGTTTGATTTATTTAAAAACAGTACGGCGGTTAATCCCTTGCTACTTGCCTTTGTTCCCCAAGTCCTTCGATACCTAATTCAACGATATCACCGGACTTAAGAAATTTCGGTGGGTTAAAGCCGAGCCCAACTCCGGCGGGTGTGCCTGTTGATATTACGTCGCCCGGAAGCAGCGTCATGAATTGACTGATGTAACTCACGAGGGTGGGGACCTCAAAAATCATATCATCCGTATTATTATCCTGCATCATTTTCCCATTTACTTTAAGCCACATATGCAGGCTATTATAATTTGCAGCCTCATCTTTTGTAACAAGATATGGTCCCATGGGCGCAAAGCTATCGCAGCTCTTACCTTTCACCCATTGACCATTTCTTTCCAGCTGAAATTCACGCTCACTGTAATCATTGTGAAGGCAATAGCCGGCAACATAGTCCATCGAATCTTTTTCTTCCACATAGGAAGCTTTCTTGCCAATGACGACAGCCAACTCTACTTCCCAATCGGTCTTGACACTTTTTCTTGGAATTATTAAATCATCATTCGGTCCGCACAATGCCGTCGTTGATTTAAAAAACAATATCGGTTCCTTAGGCAGCGGCATATTGGATTCCAGTGCATGCTTGGTGTAGTTGAGGCCCACACATATAATTTTTGAGGGCCTGGTGAATGGCGCTCCTAAACGAACGCCGGCTTTTACTTTAGGCAATTTGGAAACATTTTCACCCAACCACTTGCTTAGACGCTCAATTCCATTTGCTTCAAAAAATTTCTCGCCATAATCGTCACCAAAAGAAGATGCGTCCAGGATTTCATTGTTTACCAAAAGTCCAGGTTTTTCATTTCCCGGTTCACCGAAGCGTAATAATTTCATAGGTTTTTATTTAGTCTAGAGTTCACGCAAAGGCCGCAAAAGAACACCGTTAAGCGCGCAAAGTATTTTTTTAGTTGTTCAATTTGATAAAGCCACCATCAATCGGGTAATCAGTACCGGTGACAAAGCCGGCTTCGTCAGAGCATAGATACAACGCCAGGGCAGCTATCTCTTCCGGTAGTCCCATTCGTCCAATTGGCTGAGTCTTCGATAATTTCTCGAACATTTCTTTCTCTTGTCCGGGGTAGTTCTTGCTTATGAATCCGTCAACAAATGCTGTATGCACACGGGCTGGTGAAATGCTGTTGCATCGAATATTATCTTTAAGATAATCTTTCGCCACCGATAAAGTCATAGATAATAAAGCACCCTTGCTCATGGAGTAGGCAAACCGATCTGGTATGCCAAGACTTCCGGCGATGGAAGCTACATTCAAAATCACACCCCCACCCTGTTTCTTCATCTGACCGATTGCTCCAGCCATGGCGTTATAAACGCCTTTAACGTTTACACTGAAGATGCGATCAAAATCCTCTTCGGTAGTGTTGTCCAACCTGCCGATATGCGAAATGCCCGCGCAGTTTACCAAGATATCGAGACGGGCAAATTCCGTTGCAATTGCTGAGAGTGCATTCTTTACCTGTGCCTGATCCGCGACATTACAAGTATAAGCTTTGGCTTTTCCGCCTTTGGAGATAATCCCCTTTACGGTTTCTTCACCGTTAGCAGTATTCAATTCGAGGATATTTACATTCGCACCCTGGGCGCCAAACATTTCTGCAATGGCTTTACCGATGCCGCTGCCCCCTCCTGTAATTGCCACAATTTTCCTATGGAGATCAAACATGAACAAAAATAATATTAGTGTGTATGGCTGCTTAAGAAACTATCCCACTCGCCTGCCTGACCATTTAAATGGTCTTTTAAGAAGATAGCATAAGAGGGTTTATAGGGTTTTTTCCGAAGAGACATGTTTGCCTCTTCTGGTGTATAATCACCTTTTTTTGCATTGCATTTTTTACAAGCAGCGACAAGGTTAACCCAGGTATCACCACCTCCCTTTGCCCTAGGCACAACGTGATCAATAGTAAGATCACGGCGCGTGCCGCAATACTGGCATTCAAAGTTGTCGCGTTTAAATATATTTTGCCTGGTAAGATTAACGCCCTTGTAGGGGGCGTTAACATATCGATTCAGTCGTATTACAGATGGCATCGGAAAAGTTTGGGTCACAGAATGCAACTTGTGACCATTCGCAGGTCTAACCAATTCACTTTTTTTCAAAAACACAAGAATAAAGGCGCGTTCTACTGAGCAAACCATCAGCGGACTATTATCCTGATTTAGCACCAATACCCTGCTGTTCATGATTGTAAGATATAACCAATCTTGCTAACAACAAAGACGTTTTTAGTTCCGGGTTCGAGGTTTCAGGTTTGAAGTTTGAAGTTCGACATTGTCGAAAATTTTGAACTTCAACCTCGAACATCGAACTTATTCCGTTAAGATTCGCCGAAGATGCGAAAGTTGATGGGTGTAAATTTTACTTTCGAGGTTTAGAATACCTTCTTCGTTGAGATGATCAACCCGGACGCGCCCTGAGGAATGAATGATTTTGTCTTGCTCTAACAAAATGCCCACGTGATTAATCTTATCATCTTTACTCTTGAAGAAAGCAAGATCACCAGGCTTTGCATTTTGTATTTCGCTAACAGGTTTCCCCTGCGTTGCTTGTTGTTCCGAATCTCTTAGAAGCCGATATCCACAAATTTTAAATACCATTTGCGTAAACCCCGAACAATCAACCCCGAAGGTACTTTTACCCCCCCATAGATAGGGCGAGTTGAGATATTTAACTGCAGTCGTGCGTAAGAATTCAAATTCCCTTTTTTGTCCCAGATTTTTTGCTTCCCCTATAAAAGCAAATTGTTCTTCCATTTTGAAAAGCTCAGAGCTTGAAATGGGTATCATACTTCCCATCAAAATAATCTGCCGGCTTTTATTGTACAAAATACTTGACGTAACGTCGGTTGTAATTTTAAACTCGGCGTGATTCAGATACTCAAAATATTCCTTTGAGATAGCGTGATGTTGTTTCTCATCGATCCATCCATCATATTGATCAAAATGAGCCTTAACCTTCAACCATTTACGATCAGGGGTCTGATCGATGACTTCATAGTGGTCTCCGAAAAGAAGTTGTGTTACCTGCTCAGTTTTATCAGACGATTCAGCCCGTACCGGTACAACGCTGAGACGGCAAACACCATATTCCAAAATTTCCATGCAAGGGGACAATTAATAATTATTTCAATTTCAAGCGACTAAGTTCTCGTTTTGCATCCCGATCTTTAATTGTATTTCTCTTATCGAAAACTTTCTTTCCCCGCGCAATTGCAATTTCTAATTTCGCCAATCCTCTATCATTAATAAATAAACGAAGAGGCACTAAGGTAAGTCCTTTCTCCTCCACCTTACCCTCCAACTTTTTTAGTTCCGACCGTTTGAGTAGTAATTTTCGTTCACGGGTTGCCTCATGATTATAATGCGTGCCTTGTGCATATGGCGTGATATTAATACCCTTCACGAATAATTCATTATTATTCAAATAGCAATAACCATCCTGAAGATTTGCCTTTCCTTCACGAATGGATTTGATCTCAGTTCCAGTCAGCACCATACCAGCAACGTACTTATCAAGCAGCTCATATTCGAAGCCAGCCT
>DASQTN010000672.1:0-3313 GCA_035641895.1 Chryseolinea sp.
CTTCCCAATGAACCACCTAATACCAACGGTTTGCCAGTGACTACAGCGTGCGTTGTCATTCCCTGATTTCTCGAAAACTGGTCCATCAGCCAGGCCATTTCACGAGGGCCCGTTCCCATATCAGGGGCGGGAATGTCCCGATCAGGTCCAAATACGTCCGCCATTGCTTGGGTGTAGGCGCGCATTAACCGTTCAATTTCTCCCGTTGACATTTCCCTTGGATTACAAGTCACACCACCTTTGGCGCCACCGTATGGAATGTCTACCACGGCACATTTCCAGGTCATCCATGCCGCCAATGCCTTAACTTCATCCAGGTTCACGTTGGGGTCGAAGCGAATGCCACCCTTTGAAGGTCCTAGAATGGTGGAATGAATGACCCGATACCCTTCAAACACCCTGATGCTTCCGTCATCCATGGTTACAGGAAGTGAAACGATTACCTGCCGCGCGGGATTTTTTAAGACATTATAGATCTCTTCCTCCAGTCCTAAAATTTGTGAGGCCATATGAAACCGTGACATCATGGCTTCAAATGGATTTTCTTTATCTTTTAAGGGAGCGGGTTCAATGTATGCCATACCTGATAGTTGAGATTCGTTCAGAATTTAAAAAATAATTGTTGGATGTAGTCCGGGCCACCAAACATAGGTGTCGGAAAAGCATCCGAAAACGGTTGCAAAGATAGAAAAATACATCATCGCTTTCGTTTTTCCATACAAAAGCGTTTCTACGCTAAAGGTTATGTTATAGAATTTGGGGATATTCTTTCCGCGGAAAATTAAGTAAGGCATTTAGGCGTCGGACCAAAACTGAGAGCACACTACTTGGTTATTCAAATTGGTCTAGACTCACCGCAGCTGGCGCTGGTCCAGCGCCCTGGTTGGATAGTAATTAGATCCCCTGTAATGCGTAATATCATTGACGCCAATGTTCTATTTCAAAACACCTCGAGGTATGCAACAATAAAGGGAGATGAAATGAAGAGCCCGTCAAACCGATCCAGGAAACCTCCGTGACCCGGTAAACTGGTTCCGGAATCCTTTATCTCGATACTTCTTTTCAGCAGGGATTCGACCAGGTCGCCAAATGTTCCTCCTACAATCACAATGACACCAATGACAAGCCATTGCGTTTGGGTTAACGAGTGGAAATAAGTAGAAAGGCCGTACGCGAATATCATTGCCAATGCTGCTCCACCAAAAAAACCTTCCCACGACTTCTTCGGAGAAATGCGTTCAAAAAGTTTTCGTTTCCCTAAGAATGTTCCAGCGAAATAAGCCCCGGTGTCGCTGGCCCACAAAATAAAAAGGAGTCCGAAAATGATCTCAAAATTATAGGAACCTTGTTCGAAAACAGCAACGTTCAAAAGCGCAAACGGTACGGCTACATAAAATATTCCTAAAAAATTGAACGCGATGTTCGTAAAAGGTTTTCGCTCAAATCTTTTGTAGAGTTTGATCATGTAAATGCACGATACAATTGGAAAAATCAGAAAGTAAAATCGATCTGACAAGTTGCCTCTTTCGATAAAAAATGATAGGAGGAAAATCAAAACGCCGCATAAGGTTCCGAAACTTTTTTGTGGCAAGTGACCATCCAGCCCCACCAGCTTGTAAAATTCCAGCAACGCAAATAAGCAAATGATAAAAAAGACGGCGGCGTACAACCACTCACTAATGCAAATAGCAGCTATTATGCCAGCTGATCCTAGCAGGCCCGTGATGATTCGCTGTGTCAGGTTATTGTATTTAGAGATCGGAGATTTCACAAAAAGTGTACGTGAAGTTGTAAACAAAAAATTATTGTAATGGATCGGACGTACCCTTCGGCACATCTTGATAGTGTTTCCAGAGATAGTACAGTAGCCCTACTGTTAGCACGAGATTCAAAATGACATATTGAACCGGTGCGGCAGTGTTGTCTTCAACATTGAGATCCGTGATTTCGTGCCGATGCAGGTAAATCATCACTACACCAAATGCATTGTTAAAGAAGTGGGCGAACATCGGGACCAGCAACGTTCCTGACCAATAATAAAGATATCCGAACAACGCGCCCAACAACACGCGTGGGATGAAACCATAAAATTGAAAATGAATAGCGCTGAAAATTAGCGCTGAGGCCCAAATTGCCAAATGAATATTTCCCGTCCCCCGGAAAAATTCATTTTGAAACATCCCTCGAAACACCAGTTCCTCACCTATCGCGGGAAGCAGGGCAATAACGATCAATCCAATCATTAAATCCCCGACGGATCCAAAATCGGTCATGATTTTCGTTAGTTGTGCTGTTTTATCTTCCGCGTTCCGGGCCCATGTTTCAAACTCTTTCAAGAATTCAGGAAATTTCAGGTTCATGTTCCATTCTACCAACGGCGAAATAGCAATCATGAAAGTCAAACCGACGGCCATGACGAGAAAAAGTACAAAGAGTGTTTTCCTTTGGGGTGGAAAGAAGCGGGAAATAGGCTTATGCTCGATAGAAACGATGTGTATCGCAGGAAAGATGATCAACCCTACCAGCGTTGCAATACTTTGGGTGGTTAAAAGGGCAAGCACAATGCCGGGATTGTCGTTGGGGTTTTGAATGTCGTTCAGAAGGTTACCGTCGTAAAACAGGGATGCAATTCCTAATCCGAGCATGGGCCCCACGAGAACAAAACCTAAAAATACATTAAGCAATATGAGTAACAGTGACAATAATGGCGAACGATCGGAAACTAAATTTGGAGCAGACATTGACAGAATCCTGATTATCTTTGCGCCAAATATGGTAAAAATAGGGCATATAGAATTGGGCGACTTTCCCTTATTACTTGCTCCAATGGAAGATGTGAGCGATCCACCTTTTCGTGCGGTTTGCAAGGAAGGTGGCGCCGATTTGATGTATACCGAGTTTATTTCTTCGGAAGGCCTCATACGGGATGCCGCAAAAAGCCGGCAGAAACTCGACATTTTTGAGTACGAACGGCCGATTGGGATTCAACTTTTCGGCGGTGATATCGGAAATATGGTGCAGTCAGCGGAGATCGCAACAGCGGTCAATCCCGATTTAATTGATATCAATTATGGTTGTCCGGTTAAAGCTGTTGCCTGCAGAGGCGCTGGAGCAGCCTTACTTCAGGATATTCCTAAGATGGTTAAGATGACGGAAGAGATCGTAAAATGCACTCACCTGCCCGTCACTGTAAAGACCCGGTTAGGCTGGGATGACAAGACAAAGAACGTCGTGGAAGTAGCAGAAAGATTGCAAGACATTGGCATTAAAGCGCTGACCATTCATGGTCGCACCCGCGTGCAGATGTATAAAG
>DASQTN010000673.1:0-3314 GCA_035641895.1 Chryseolinea sp.
CTCGTTCCTTTTTTTGAAGGAATTTTTTGGTTTCCACCTTGGGTGATACAATGACGGATTTTGTAACATTCCCACCAGCACAGCCGACTCTTGAATATTTAGCGCTTTAGGCTGTTTTTTAAAATAAGTTTCGGACGCAACCTTGACGCCATACGCGTTGCTGCCAAAGGCACTGGTATTAAGATACATCGTCAGAATTTCTTCCTTTGTGAAATTTCTTTCCAGGTGCACAGAAATGATCCACTCTTTTGTTTTTTGAATGACGCGCCTGGGGAGCTCGCCAAGTTTTGCGAGGCTTCCGTCGAGCTCGGGATTTAAGGTGTAAAGGTTTTTGGCCAACTGCTGTGTAAGGGTGCTACCACCTCCTTTGCCAGAGGCGTTAAAGGTAATAATACCGTATAGCACGCGAAAGTATGCTTGAAGATCGAGACCGGAGTGATCATAGAATCGATGATCTTCCGAGTACAATAAAACGTTTACCAGATCCGGGGAAAGTTGATTATAACCAACCTGACTTCTGTTGTAATAAAAATATCGTCCCAATGACACGCCATCGGCTGATATCAAATCAGAGGATAAATCATTTTCCGGATTTTCAATTGCCTTCAAACTCGGCATTCCGCCAAAAAGGCCGAAGAGGTCAACGCTTACCGTGTAGACGTAAAGCGGGAGACCAACGATAAAACACAATAACAAAATCCAAATAGCCTTTATTATCTTTTGAAACCAATCGCGTTCTAGTGAAAGGATTCTATTGATTCGCTGCAGCATAATAATCGTAAGACATAGGCAAAGGTACTTGATGGAACTAAAACTTAGCGCCTCCTGATGTCAAGACGCGGCTCTTTATCGCTTAATCGCGCATAAGTTCCGCATTAACTGAATCTCCGGAGATGGTTCGTTAAAAAATTTTTACGGCCGGGGCCTACAGCTGCCTCAACAGATCTGCAGCCTGTTCTCTATATTGATGATCGTTTTGGTGAACGATTCCTTCAAGCGTTTTTTTCAGCAAGACTTCGTTGTTCATTTTCAGGTAGGTGAGTGCAAGATTCCATTCGGCGACTTCCCTGAATAGCTGATGATCATCATGAACCATCGCTTCAAAAATCGTTTTCGCCTCTTGGGTATGACCTTGTGCCAGGTAGGCGATGCCCAGGTAACATTTCAATGAAGGATTATCAGCGTCTTCGCTGACTGCTAGTTTCAATTGAATGATGGCTTCGTCGTACTTCTTTTGATCATACAATTCCATCCCTCTTCGTAGGTTGTCATCCCTTCCGGAACGCTCTGTAATCACATTTTCATAGGGCTGAAAGTATTCCTGAAAAAGTTGCTCACGATTAGGCTGACTATTCCTGAACAGGTACACGCCGACTAGCGTAAGCAGCAAGACTGAAGCCGCGATTGAGAAAATTGTCCGAAGGGGGATTACCTTGGCTTCCTGACGATTTTCAATCTCGCTATCCCAACCCTTCAACTTGTTCATGAAATTTTTTTCGTGTGTCGTCTGGATTTGATTGATGATCTGAGAATAGTCAGTGACCTCACGATCAAATTCAGGATCATCCTGACGACGCTTTTGAAACGCTGCCAGCGCTTGCCCCTCCAGTGTGCCCCGCAGGTAAGCTTCAATAAGGTCAATATCTTCTTCTTCGTCCTTCATTCACCGCCCGACTTTACTTTCATTTAATAAGCTTCTAATTGATTTGAGACACAGACACTTCTTTTTCTTTACCACTCCCTGATTTTTATAGCCTAGAACTTCAGCGATATGAGCCAAAGAATAATTATTAAAATAATACATGGTCAATAATGACTTGCAAGGTTCCTCAAGCGCCTGAAGAATTTTGTCTACCAAAGATTGTTCGTGCGTTTTTTGCTCATCGCGAAACACACTATAATCAGCAAGCTGAATATCTGGAATTTCGTCGAGTGATGTCAGTCTGCTTTCGCGCCGAAAATCTTCCTTCATTAAAATTTTACCGATGCCAAAAATGTATGTTTCTACGGTGCTCGTCAATGTCACAATCTTACCGTCCTTTACATTAAAATAAAATATTGAAAATGCCTTTTGAAAGAGATCAATCGACTGCTGCTTGCTAAGCGTATAGGTCTTTTGAAACCAGCCGACAAAACCTGGCCGCTTGTTCTCATATAGTATTCTTAAGAACTGCTCGTCACCATTTTTGATCTTTGACAACTGAATCTCAATGGAGTCGGCCATCATGTCGGTATTTATCATGCCTTAGTGTGCACAAATTTATGAAAGTTACCGCTTCGGCGTAAAAAAATTTTATAATGCCCCCCTTTGAGAAGACTTGTTCTTCCTGTACCACAAGAATAAGGTGGTCAGTAAAATGCCAACACTACCAATTGCAAAATAGATATACATAGGGATCTTCTGTCCTAGTAATGGTAATGGGTCGCCTGAAAGAATAAATCCTGACCAATAATACGGGTGGGTAAAATGTCGATTCTTTGGGTCACTAAGAAAGGACAATTTTGCTTGCCTCAGAGCCTCATCTTTATTCATACCAACGCTCAGATGACGAAAAAAAATCTGCATTAATTGGGCAGTAGTCCGGTCGTTAACTTTCCATAAGCTCATCACAATGTTTTCGCATCCTGCATAACGGAACGCTTTGCCGAGACTGACAATACCTTCCCCGCGGGTGTACTTGCCTCCACCTGTTTCGCATGCGCTTAACACAGCGAGGTCTGCAATCAGTGGGAGGTTATACAACTCGTGTAAGTATAAAAGTCCATCATGATCATACCCGAGACCCTTAAGGCTGTCATCGGGCGTAAAAATCATTGCTGAAAATGAAGGATCATCGTTATTCACGAAGCCGTGCATTGAAAGGTGCATTAAATTTGCAAGGCCAGACACTGATCTGAATTGATCTTCCGTCGCTTCGCTGCCAGTATAGATCTTTCCACCAAAGTATTCCGACGCAAAGCTCACTTCGTCTACGTTGTAGTTCAACGGCCCAAATGAGCTCCATTGTGATTGCGTCGAATCAATCTCAACCCGCGACTCGTAGTTTGGCGCGAACCCGATATATTGAGTTGTAGATTTTTTGTTGATCGCTACAGTATTTAGGGTACTCGCGGAAAATAAATTTCTCGTGGCGTATTTGCGTAGGAGAAAAGGCTGATCATAATAAGCTTTGGACTTCGATTGCGCGGTTAGTAAAATATCAAATGGTAAATAGGTTAAGAGACCGTCTGGAACAATTGCAAGCGATTTGATCTCACCATCGGGCCATTCGATCAATACCGGCTCGAGGATTTCCTTATAAACAGAATAAGAC
>DASQTN010000674.1:0-5154 GCA_035641895.1 Chryseolinea sp.
AAATTGAGCGTATGAATTTATTTCCTCCACCCAGCGCCTTCAACATCCCGATCATCTGCGTCCTTTCCATCACCAAAATCAAAATTATCGAAATGATATTTACAGAGACAACAACGAGAATCACACCTAACAAAATGTTGACTTGCCGGCTTAGCAAATTGAGCCATTCAAATACCTGAACGTATTTATCATTAACGCTTTCAATATTGAGGTCAAAATCCATTTTTTCGGCAATCGCATATCCCACCTCATCGATGGCAGACGCATTCTTGATGTAAACCTCAAGACCGCCTGCTAAACTGTCGGACCAGTCATTCAAGCGTTGAATCATTCTTAAATCGCCCAGAATAACATTGCTATCAAAATATTCAGACAAGTTGGTTTCATAAATTCCCACTATTGAAAGCTTTCTTTGCCTTGGAGGATTTTGAATGAAGTGAAGGATGATGTCGTTGCCAACCTTCGCCTGTAATTTATCCGAAATGATTTTGCTGATAACAACTTGGTTAGAATATCCCGAATCAGGGAAGTCTATGAATTTACCTTCTATAAGATTTTCTTGAAATGCCTTTACGGCGTAGCTCCGTCCGACGCCTTTAACCAGAATGCCTAATACTTCGCCACTATCAGTTTTTATTAGCCCCGCCTTATGCGCATATTCCTGGATGTGTGTTATCGCGGGATATTGTTGCGGATTTTTATAAAGATCTATGTGAAAATTTATCGGCTGCTCCTCCGGAGAGTAATTCATCGTGTATTTCGTAACCAGCAGGTGACCATTGAAGCTGTAAATTTTCTGCTTCACCGTTTCCTGAAAACCGCGCATTATCAAAAATGAAATGGTCACCGCCGCTAAACCGATTCCGACAATTACAATTGCGATGTTGTGAATGGAGGATGCAAATCCTTTTTTTTGATCGCGACTGATTCTTTTGGATATGAAGTACGAAAGGTTCAAGAGCTTGTGCTAACTTTCAGTGATATGATTCTGTGCAAAATAGGATAACCGGCGCCCACAACCAACAATCCCAAGGTTCAAAATTTGTTTCTGAAAGGCTAAATGCGTCCGGTTAATTTTTTTTTCTCGAAGTTTTATGAGTGGTATAGCCAAAATTTTCTTTCCCTTGACTTTAAAAACGAGAGACCTAAAATTCAAAGCGGACATATTTTTCGGATAACTTTATGATTAGCAAATTACAAAATTAGTACGTTTTTTTACGTATAAATGAACGCTGAACTACGTAGGTATAGTTCCAGGTTCGAAGTTGTGGACAAACCTCGAACTTCAAACTTCGAAACCTCAAACTATTTATGACGAAGGCAGAAAAAGTTACCGACATACTTAAGATTCTGGACGAACATTTTCCCGATCCAGAAGTGCCGTTGAATCATAAAGATGCGTACACCTTGCTAATATCGGTGTTGCTATCCGCGCAGTGCACGGATGTTATGGTAAACAAAACTACGCCCTTTCTTTTCAAGCAAGCTGATAATCCGTATGACATGATAAAAATGAGTGTCGAGGAAATTCGGGAAATTATCAGACCTTGTGGACTGTCCCCAATGAAATCGAAAGGCATTTATGGGCTCTCCAAAATTCTAATAGAAAAATACCAAGGCGAAGTACCTGGTACTTTCGAGGAACTTGAGGCACTTCCGGCGGTAGGTCATAAAACTGCTTCAGTTGTCATGACCCAGTGGTTTAAATTACCGGCCTTCCCGGTGGATACACACATCCACAGGCTGGCATTTCGATGGGGTTTAACGAGCGGGAAAAATGTCGAGCAAACAGAAAAGGATTTAAAGAGATTAATTCCTGAAAAAAAATGGAACAAAGCACATCTGCAGATCATTTACTTCGGCAGGAAATATTGTCCGGCACGAAATCACAAATGGAAAGAATGTCCGATTTGTTCAAAATATATGCGGAAGGATTTGAGAGATTAGTCGGACTCACATCTGAGTGCTAGGAGTCCAACCACGTTAGTTTCGCCACAAAGACTCCAAGACACAAAGGGTTCACAAAGGAATTAAATACCTGAAAGGGTTATCACCTGTTTTTACCCGCGGGGTCCGTGGTTAACTATTTGATATTGCTCAAAAATATTTCTATTTGAATGTAAACAACATAATAGACCACGGAGATTCGGAGGCAGGAAGAATCGCAAAGCCTGGCTCGGTAACGACTTACGCATCACGTCTTGTCAATAATTTTAATTGCTGACTACTACCGATTACTGATTACCTGATCACCGATTACCAACTACTAACCACGAACTACGGTATTATCCTCGATGGGTACGTTGAGAAACGTTGCAACTTTATTCAGCTCTTTAAGCAATTCCGATTTTTTTCGTCTTCGCAACAACTGAACTTTCTCGCCATCGCTGAATTTTATAAATCCATTGAAGTCTAGGTTTTCAAAGCTCGAAGAATGAGTTGTATGTGCCGTATAAAAACGTTGCGTTGTTTTGGAAGTGTTTACAAAAATTTTTTCTATGTATGCATATTTCTTTACGTCTCCAGTTTTCAAAAAGAAAAAGGATTTATAATCGATGTAAAATTTTTCATTCCTATTGATTTCAGTTCCTTCAAAACCTGAAAGAATAAATCCTCCAAACAACATTAAACCAAGAGAAAGAAATGTTTTTTCTACAATAAGAAAAAGCCCTACCAGGAAAATAATTCCAGCAATAAATCGAAATGGCCAAGGGAATAAACTTCCAAATCTGATGTCGATTTTATCACTCATATTTTACTTTTCCAGGATTTGCTGCCTGCTTGTATAAGTTGAAAAAAAGTATGGGAAGAAATCCAAATGTGAACATCAAACTACCAAAAATGAGTACTAAATCAGCGCCTTGTAAATGCAGCACCTTGAATACAAGTGAAAGTCCAATGATGAAACCGCTGGCGGCGCCTAGTACGATCTTTATTTTTTCAAACATCGCTTTTCTTAAGCTGACACGGTAACGATCTACCGCGAGCATGGGAACGAATACCCACAGAAATGCAAGGAATCCAGCGTTAAACATCTCACGCCCCCCAGGCCAACGGAGCGTAACGAACAACCATCCCAGGCTAAGCGTTGTCGCGCAAATAAGACCTGTTAAATACATCACTTTTTTCATAAATATAATTTTATGGGATTTCAAAAGATAAAACGTCTTGCGCTGAATTTCATCCAGTCCATTAGGCGCTAACTCATGAAATGCTTCCTGCAATGCGATTTCAAAAGATTTCTCTTCAGCAATTTTTTGCTCTACAACACAGCAGACATGATCCAACAGATCGTCACGCAATGTGGTCGTAGTGATATCACTTTGCTCGATCTTATACCGAATAATATCAATGTAATCCTTGGACAGTTTCATATTCTACCGATTTCGGAAAAGACAATTTTATTGAGGGTATTTATGAAATCTTTGACTTCGTCCACGTACGCGATTTTTTCCTTTTGACCCTTCTTGGTGAGATAGTAATATTTGCGAATTCTTCCGCCAACGTTTTCCTCTTTGAAGGAAAGCAATCCATCACTCGTCATCTTTTGAAGTGCAGGGTATAGGGAGCCGTCTTTGAGTAAAATTTTCCCGTCTGATAACTCCTTTACCTGTTGATACATTTCATATCCATACATCCTCTCACGTTCGGATAATAATTTAAGGATAATGACAGACAGGGTTCCCTTCAACAATTCTCTGGAATGCATGGACCAATATACCTAGATTCATGATATATCAAAAGTCTATGTATTAATATTTTGAGCAAATGCTTTATTTCGCACAATGACGGACCTTCGAATTATTTTTATGGGCACGCCCGAATTTGCTGTACCCAGTCTTGAAATCTTAATTGAAAATAAATACAATATTGTAGCAGTTATAACCGCTCCCGACAGACCGCAGGGACGAGGACAAAAGGTAACCTATTCGCCGGTCAAGGATTGTGCGGTTAACCATCAAATTCCCGTGCTCCAACCTACCAATTTAAAGGCTCCGGAATTTCTGGAGGAGTTAAGAAGCTATCAAAGCAATCTGCAAATCGTGGTCGCCTTTCGCATGTTACCGGAAGTGGTCTGGTCGATGCCGTCACTGGGTACATTTAATTTACATGCATCGCTTTTGCCTCAATATCGCGGCGCTGCACCCATTAACTGGGCAATTATTAATGGGGAAAAAGAAACCGGCGCAACCACATTTTTTCTAAAACACGAAATTGATACCGGCAGCATCATTTTTCAAGTGAAACAAACAATTGGAGATTCTGATGATGCTGGAATTTTGTATGAACGCTTAATGCAAAAAGGTGCTGAGCTGGTTCTCAAAACAGTAAAGGCCATCGAGCAAAACAATTATCCGTCGATACCACAACGAGAGCCCAATGAGATCAGACATGCACCAAAAATTTTCAAGGAGACGTGCGAAATTAAATGGGATAACAGCAGTGAGCAGGTGAGAAATCATGTCCGCGGGCTAAGTCCCTATCCAGCGGCATGGACGACGATAGCCGGTAAAGTCTTCAAAGTTTTCAAAGTTAGTGTTTTAGATCAGGAACCGGATCAGAACAAAAAGCCAGGTGATTTTCTCACTGACAATAAAAATTACATTTACATAAAGACGAGTAATGGATGGGTATCATTAGAAGAGATTCAGTTGGAAGGAAAAAAAAGAATGACCGTTCAGGAATTTTTTAGGGGCAATAAACTATAATCGTCGGACAAGTTTAAGTAGTCTGTTGACGTTTTTACTTGGAGTGGTCTTACTACTTCTGTATTTTCGGATTTTTAAAACGCACGAATCTTTATGATTATCTCCATGATTGCTGCGGTGAGCAAAAATCGAGTCATTGGAAAAGACAATGACCTTCCCTGGAAATTGCCAGATGATATGAAATTTTTTATGGAGACGACAAAAGGCCATCACGCAATCATGGGTCGCAAAAATTATGAAAGTATTCCGCACAAGTTTAAACCACTTCCCAACCGAACTAATATTGTTGTCACGCGTCAGAAAAATTTCAATGCGCCTGGATGTATTGTCGTAGATTCTGTTGAGAAAGGCTTGACCATAGCGCGACAGAACCACGAAACGGAAGCCTTTGTCATTGGCGGAGCCGAGATATATAAATTAGGGTTGCCATTTGCCGACCGTCTCT
>DASQTN010000675.1:0-2654 GCA_035641895.1 Chryseolinea sp.
TGCTTCAAAAAGAAACTGAAATAGTATAAAGTAGTTTTTTGCACCCAGCGATTTCTGCAAGCCGATAATGCTGGTTCTTTCCTTCACCGAGACGAACATAATGTTGGCAATACCAAAGCCACCGACCAGAATTGAAAAGCCACCAATGATCCAACCTGCTAAACCCACCACGTCAAAAGCACCGCTGATAACATTGGCAATTGCCTCCGGCCGATTCAATACAAAATTGTCTTTTTCCGTTGGCCGCAATCCACGTCTCGCGCGTAGTATTCCGCGAACTTCATTTTCCAACTCCACAAGGCCAACGTCGACCTCATTCCCTTTTACACCAATTCGTGAAGTAAGTTCGAAAGGTTGACCCGTACCTGTTTGATAGAGTCTTCGGAAAGATTGATAGGGAATTATTGTAGCAAAGTCATTGCTGGGTGTTCCCATAAAACTTTGCCCTTCCTTTTTGATAACGCCAACGACAATATATTTGAGATTCTTTACTTTAATAACCTGGCCCACGGGCTCCTCTCCATTGGGAAAAAGTGCCTGAGTAACTTCATAACCTATTAAGGCAACATTTCTTCCTGCCTCCACTTCTTCCGCAGTGAAGTAACGTCCCTTCTCAATATTAACTTCAAACACCACATCATATCCAACGCTACCACCCATTAACCGAATCTGACCTATGCTGTTATTGTCGCGTTTGACTGTTGAGTTTCCCTTGCCGGCAAAAATTGCGATGCCATTTTGGTTCTTGAGGTTAGCCTGCAAAAATTTGTATTCATTATATGAAGCATTGGGACGCTGCCAAAAATCCCACCAGCGGTATTCGCCATCATTGTCGGCTGTAAAGGGCCATTTTTCCACATAGATCACACCAGTTCCCAGAAAATTAAGGCTGTCTTTGATGTTCTTCTCAAGTGAGTCAACCATTGTTAAGACTGAAATAATGGCAAAAATCCCAACAGTTACACCTAACAGAGATAGAATTGTACGGAGCACGTTCGACTTCAGTGCCCTCCAAGCAAAACGGAAACTCTCGTAAATCTGGGTTAAGGTCTTCATACGACTTGTTTAACGATGTCTTTTGAATTTGGTTAGTCGGGGAAACTGGTAGAAAATTACTCTTAGAGACTTATTTACCGCCTTTTTGTTACACTTTTTAAAAACCTAAGAGGTTTTGTCGCAAAAGTCAAATATTGCCTTATTTTTGCAACCTCTTAAAAAATTACCCTTTATTGGGCATTCTTTGTATACACTCATATGAAGTTATCAGAATTCAAATTTGACCTCCCTAATAATCTAATTGCTCTCGATCCAGCCGAAAACCGGGACGAATCCCGCTTAATGGTAATCCATAAAGATACGGGCAAAATCGAGCATAAAATTTTCAAAGACGTTGTCGATTATTTTGCTGATGGTGACGTGATGGTCGGAAATGACACGATGGTATTTCCCGCCAGGTTATATGGTCGGAAAGAAAAGACGGGGGCAAAAATTGAAGTGTTCTTATTGCGTGAGCTCAATGCAGAAATGCATTTGTGGGACGTATTGGTGGATCCAGCCCGAAAAATCCGCGTAGGAAATAAACTTTATTTTGGCAATGGTGATCTGGTTGCCGAGGTAATTGATAATACAACATCACGGGGTCGGACTATAAGATTTTTATTTGATGGGGATTCCGTAGCCTTTGATAAGGTCGTTGAAACGCTTGGCGAAACTCCTCTGCCTAAGTATATCAAACGAAAAGTTAAAGCTGAAGACAAGGAACGTTTTCAAACCATTTTTGCGAAAAACAAAGGTGCAGTATCTGCTCCCACTGCTGGCTTGCACTTTACGCGACAGCTGTTGAAACGATTACAGATTAAGGGCGTTGAAATGGCATATATCACCTTGCATATCGGTCTTGGTACTTTTAGGCCGGTCGACGTTGAGGATCTAACCAAGCATAAAATGGATTCGGAGAATTTTATTGTTGGTGACGCAGCTGTATCGATCGTTAATAAAGCGTTGGATAATAAAAACCGGGTTTGTGCTATTGGCACTACAACCATGCGCGCCCTTGAATCGGCGGTATCAGCAACTAACAGATTGAAAGCACGGGAAGGCTGGACTGACAAGTTCATTTTTCCACCTTACGACTTTAAAATTTGTAACGCCATGATTACGAATTTCCATATGCCGGAATCAACTTTGCTGATGATGGCTTCTGCATTCGCCGGTTACGATTTGGCAATGGAAGCCTACTCTGTGGCAAAAAAAGAAAAATATAAGTTCCTGACTTACGGGGACGCTATGCTTATCGTTTAACCGTTGTCCGTCGTCCGTTATTCGTTCGCGGTTAATCCGAATGCCGAAAAATCCTGCATCAACATTTTTACCGCGGAGGGAATCGCGAGTTAACATGTTGGGACGTCCGTTGAACTTGGAATTGGTTCTCTCTGGTTTTTTCTCAGCGCAAATTCCTCTGCGGGCGCTGCGCTAAGAATCCGCCTAGTTTTAAGACGAAATCGCTAAGAACGAGAATTTCTAACAATGATACCGTCATAAAATCTTTCAATCTGCACAACGACTAACGGATAACCGATAACGTCTAAAGCTGTTTGGTCAAATACAGGAACAGCGAGATGGCTACCGGATAAATAAGAAAGTATTGAAGTGTC